>JBEGSP010000287.1:0-3073 GCA_041179845.1 Pseudomonadota bacterium | reverse complement strand
AAAACCAACTGGCACGCCTCCTCTAGGCAAGGCTAGCACCACGGTGTGTTCGTCATTTCTCCAACTGCTCAATTTCTGAGCAAGTAATTGGCCGGCCTGTTGCCGGTTTTTTAGGGGGTGTGAGGTCGTAGTCATATGTCTTGGACAGTAAAAAGAGAAAAAGATTCTCATTTCCTGTTAGCAAACTTCCTTTAAAGAATGTAATCTTCCGCACTGAACTTTGTCGGTATTTGGACTTTCGAACTGACATTCGAACGAATTTCAAAACTGGCGAATTGCCGATTTTTAATACAAGGCGGTGCGATGAAAAAAAATTCTTGGGTATCGCTGCGCTCCATAAGCGTCATAGTTAGCCTACTCGCTAGCTTAGTCATAAGCCTAATACTGAGCTTTGCAGGCGGTGTCATCACGCCTACTGTCAGCAATGCGCAAAATACCACCTGCTTACATCATTTTGCTGAGCAAAAAGCACCGCTAATTACCAAACCTGCTTTACAAACTAAGACCTTAGGTCTGTGCTTTGAAGCCTTCGCTGTTTTACATTCTGGTGTTTCACGTACACCTTTATGGTCTGCCGAACATCTCACACGCGAAAGTTTGCGTGCGGCGCGTGAAGTACGTCGCGTCGATCAATTTCATGCCGAAGTGAGCTTACCCCAAGAAGATCAAGCGCAACTGAGTGATTACGCACATTCAGGCTTTGATCGCGGTCATATGTCTCCTGCTGCTGATATGCCAACTGTGCAAGCACAGCTAGAAAGCTTTTCACTCGCCAACATCGTTCCGCAAAATCGACAAAACAATCAGTTACTCTGGGCTGCGATAGAAAGTGCAACGCGTCATATCGTGCAACAACGTGGAGAGTTATATGTTGTGACGGGACCGTTATTTGAAGGAGAAAAAATTAATCGCATAAATAATCGTGTTTTCATACCGACGCATATTTTTAAAGCAGTCTATGATCCACAAGCGAAAGAAGCAGCCGCTTGGTTAGCACCGAATGAAGAAGGAAATAATTATCAAGTGATGAGCGTGGCGGAGTTAGAAAAGCGCTTACACATTAATCTCTTTCCCGCTGTACCTGAAAGCGTTAAATTACGTGCCATGGATTTACCAGAGCCGCGTATACGGCAAAGACATTAAATGCGAAAGAGAATGAGCATGACATCACTACTCCCCTTTGAAAATGAAACACAGTCCATCAACATTGATGAACTCACGATAGAAAATCGTTTAGATAGAATCGAACTCTACGGCGCTTTAGTGATTACCCGCGATCAGATTGGATTGCAACGCGCACTAGAAATACAGTCGCTCATCAACGCTACGGTGCAGTCATTACAAGAGCAAACGGATTTACCACAAGCCGTAGAAATTAAGCCTAGTGAAACAATTGACAACCCTTTTAAATAAATTCTCTACTCGCCTTACATCCTAAGCGCGCAGCCACCCCAGAAGTGGCGCCAAATCACGCAATTGACCTAAAACTGTCATACTGTCGCCCCATGACATTAGCCCCACAAAATATCCGCACTTACCCAAAGTATCGGGCCGACCTCAAGCCGGCGCCGTTTCTGCCCATGTCGCGTGCAGAAATGGAGCAATTAGGTTGGGATAGTTGCGACATTATTGTGATAACCGGTGATGCTTATATCGATCATCCTAGTTTTGGTATGGCGTTAATAGGCAGGTTATTGGAAGCACAAGGTTTTAGAGTAGGGATTATTAGTCAGCCTGATTGGCAATCTGTCGATCCATTTCGCGCACTAGGTAAACCGAATCTGTATTTCGGTGTCACTGCGGGCAACATGGACTCGATGATTAATCGCTACACCGCAGATAAAAAAATTCGATCCGATGATGCCTACACTGCCGGTGGTGAAGCAAATAAACGTCCCGATCGTGCTGTCACTGTGTATGCACAACGAGCCCGTGAAGCCTACCCTGGTACACCTATCATCATAGGCAGTATTGAAGCGAGCTTACGTCGTATTGCGCATTATGATTATTGGTCAGATACAGTACGTCGTTCCGTTCTCACTGATTCAAAAGCTGATCTACTTTTATTTGGTAATGCAGAGCGTGCTTTACTCGCTTTATCGCATAGACTCGCTGCCGGTGAAAACATTAAACAAATTCGTGATCTGCGTGGCACGGCGTTTATGACTAGCCGTGGTTGGAAGCCTGCTGAGGATTGGTCAGAAGTGGATTCCACACGCGTTGACACACCCGGAAAAATTGAAGCGCATCCGAATCCGTATGAGATGAAAGAAAAAGAACCCGAAGCCTGTGGCACGAAAGATGATGCTCCAGTCAAGGTTCAACCTATCAAACTCATGACGCGTGAAGAACGCTTGCAACAACAAAAAGAAATCCGTGAGAAAAGTGTAGTTCGACTACCTGCTTATGAAGTCGTCAAAGAAGATCCGATTCATTACGCACATGCTTCACGTGTGTTTCATTTGGAATCTAATCCAGGTAATGCACGCGCTATGGTGCAAGCACATGGTGAACGTGATGTGTGGCTAAATGCCCCACCACTACCGCTGGCGATGGATGAAATGGATCATGTGTTCGACTTACCTTATGCACGATCGCCCCATCCTGTGTATGGCAAAGCCAAGATACCTGCATGGGACATGATACGTTTTTCAGTCAACATCATGCGCGGTTGTTTTGGAGGTTGCAGCTTTTGCTCAATTACTGAACATGAAGGTCGCATTATTCAAAGTCGTTCAGAGCCATCGATATTGCGTGAGATTGAACTCATACGCGATAAAACCAAAGGCTTTACCGGTACTATTTCTGATCTAGGTGGACCAACTGCAAACATGTATCGCATGGCTTGCAAAGATAAAACGATAGAAGAATCATGCCGTCGTTTGTCATGCGTGTTTCCTACTATTTGCTCCAACCTAAACACAGATCACAGCAAGCTGATTCAACTGTATCGTAAAGCACGTGATATTAAGGGCGTGAAAAAAATCTTAGTCAGCTCAGGTCTGCGTTACGACCTTGCAGTGCGTTCTCCCGAATATGTCAAAGAACTCGCAACGCATCATGTGGGTGGTTT
>JBEGSP010000286.1:0-7446 GCA_041179845.1 Pseudomonadota bacterium | reverse complement strand
TGCTGTCTTTGGGGGCTTGCAATCCCAACGACTAGCGGCTGCACAAATTGGCAGCGACACCATGCTTCAATACTGTGGTGTCGCCGCTTGTACCTTGATGGGCGCTACGGCTGGAGCCGCCATTGCTTCGTTCGGTACCTATCAACCCGTCGCTGCCTTAGCGGTCGGTTCTGCTTTAGCTATTACTGTTTCACTAGCTAAGTTTTGCAGAAAACGGCCTAACGATGACATCGCCATCGATGCCAGTAAGGCGACAATTTTTCTAGTCAGTACGGCAGCCTCGGTTTGTGCGATTACGTCACTAGATACCTATCTCAGCCCCTCAATCAAGATAGCACCCAAAAATTTAGGGGTCGTTTTAGAAGCGACGACAGTTGAATTTTTCAAATCCTCATTGGAGCGCTGGGGACCGTCAGTGGACCGACATGCTTTAACTTTCAATGGCAAAGTCTACGCATCAATGGCCGGTTTACTTCCGTATCTCGCAGCTACCGTTCTGCTGAATGGCTACGTCAGCGGAAAAATGCAGCCTGACCATGAAACTCATCAGTTTGAGAAATTGATATTTCCGCTCCTAATTGGAGCTATCGCCAATGGAGTACGTGGTGCATGCAATGCTGCTGCCGTGTATGTATGCCATCAAAATGGCTGGGGTGTTGCTAAACCAGATGCCCACATCCTTCGGCCAAGTATCGGTCGCAAAAGTCCCGAAGTAATACGTATGAGTAAAAAAATTGCGATCCGATTTTTTCTCAGTGCTTGTAGAAATGCTGTCTACGACAGACTCATTCACGGCGGTATGAATGTGGTAAATGCCAGCATGGTATCGCAAACTATTTATGGATTTTTTGCTCAAAATCGCGATTTGGTTTACGACCTGATGAAAGGGGAAGGATGGAACACGTCTGCAGAAACCCAAAGTACAACAACCGATACCCACAGCTTGGGTAGTGTCGTCATTCCTACCGATACAAAGTCATCGAATTTAGTCGATACATCGATCGAAGTTTCATCTGCAAGTACATCAGAATCGTCGAGCGTCGTTTCTGCACTCCACTCATCAGAAATGACGAGCAAAGTTTCAACTGAGTAAGTCCGCTAATCAGAAATAGCTAAAACCAAAAGCGGCAATTGATCTAGCTCATACCCACGATTAATTTATTCATGATCAACCGCTAGTCTCTTGTATAAAACGAAAAGTAAATCAAAACTCGCTATTTTTAAAAAGCGTTATTGATATTTTGCAGTTTTAACTTTAGGAGAGATCAATGAATTATACGAAAGAAGAAATAGATAAAGAAAGTAAGCTACCGTTAAACCATCTGATAGGTATTGCGGCGCTTGCTTGCGCGGGGGTCATCGGCTTGTCAGTACTGATTGCCACATGGATTTTTGGTAATCCGTTAAAGCCTATACCTGACTCTTCATTTCAACATCAGGCAACGATAGGAGTAAAAAATCGATGAACAGCGAAACCTAATGACTACTTTGCTTCGTCAATCCAGGCCATTTGTATCGCCTCTAAGATTTTTTCACCAGAGCGATCGGGAAGATCATCAAAGCCGTCGAGTTCGGTAACCCAACGATGCAGATCCGTAAAGCGCACTGTTAGCGGATCAATCTCAGGAAATTTATCGTATAGCGCTTCGGCGATGCGTAAAGTATCAGTCCACTTCATCAGTGATTTTCGCGTGCGTGATTAATGGTGTACTTGGGTATTTCAATAACCAAGTCGTCATTTCCAACCAAGGCTTGGCAAGACAGACGTGAGGTCGCCTCTAGACCCCAGGCCATGTCTAGCAAATCTTCTTCTTTTTCTTCCGCTTGATTGAGCGATTTAAATCCCTCACGTATCACCACATGGCATGTCGTGCACGCGCAGGATTTTTCACAAGCATGCTCAATCTCGATATCGTGCTCGAGCAAGGCATCGCACACGGAAGTCCCCGTAGGCACATCAAAGACAGCGCCTTCTGGGCATAAAATTTCATGAGGCAGTACGACAATTTGCGGCACGCTATTCCTTTATTATTGATGTCTCTGTTCAGGCAATTTCGTCTAGCTTTTTGCCTGTCAGCGCTACACGCACGCTACGATCCATGCGACGCGCAGCAAAATCTTCAGTGGCACTGGCTAACGCATCAATCGCCGCTTTTATTGCGTGATGATCGTCGCCTTTCGCACTAGCGCGTAATTGCTCAATCAAACGATCTATGTCTGTTTGTTCAGCAGATGATAGAAGCTCAGCATCGTGTTCAAGCGCGGCCAACGTTGCCAGCACAATGCGCTCAGCTTCAACTTGCTCTTCGCGCAACGCACGCAACTGCATATCCCCTTCTGCTGAAGCGAATGAATCTTGCAGCATGCGCGAAATATCATCGTCCGCTAAGCCATACGATGGCTTAACAATAATCGAGGCTTCCACACCTGAATGCGCTTCACGCGCTGACACCGATAACAAACCATCGGCATCCACTTGATAGGTCACGCGTATACGCGCAGCTCCAGCTACCATGGGCGGTATGCCCCGTAACTCAAAACGAGCAAGCGAGCGGCAATCAGAAACCAATTCGCGCTCACCTTGAACTATATGTACCGCCAATGCCGTTTGGCCATCTTTGAACGTGGTGAATTCCTGCGCACGCGCGCACGGTATCGTGGAATTACGCGGAATGACTTTTTCAACCAAGCCACCCATCGTCTCTATACCTAGCGATAAAGGAATCACATCCAGCAACAGCCAATCATCACCCGATGCGCGGTTACCTGCTAATAAGTTAGCTTGAATGGCCGCACCTAAGGCAACCACTTTATCTGGATCAATATTTGCCAGTGGCAGGGTCTTGAAATAATCCGCCACAGCTTTACGCACATGGGGCATGCGAGTTGCGCCACCGACCAATACGACGCCATCGATATCATCAATACTCAAGTTCGCATCACGTACCGCTTTGCGGCACGGCGTCACTGTTTTGTTAACCAAATGCTGAGTTAGTGCTACGAATTCGGCATCAGTAATGGTGAGTCTGACTTCTTCACCCGAATTTAAAACAGCATCGATATGCGTCTGTTCGTGCGTAGAGAGAATTTCTTTCGCTTCGCGCGCCTTGACCATCAAGGTGCGGGTATCTTCATCTGATAACGGTGCGAGATTCGCTTGTTCAATAATCCAGCAAAACAAACGATGATCAAAATCATCGCCACCCAAGGCAGAATCACCGCCGGTGGATAAGACTTCAAACACGCCTTTCGATAATTTTAAAATCGAGATATCAAAGGTGCCACCACCCAAGTCGTACACAGCATAAATACCTTCGGAACCATGATCCAAGCCATATGCAATAGCGGCGGCTGTCGGTTCATTTAGCAAGCGCAGCACATTCAGGCCTGCCAATCGTGCAGCGTCTTTGGTCGCCTGTCGCTGTGCATCATCAAAATACGCTGGCACAGTAATCACGGCGCCAACTAACTCATCACCCAGAGCATCTTCAGCACGCTGACGCAAAGTCGCTAAAATTTCTGCGGAAACTTCAACTGGGCTCTTAATACCAGCCACTGTTTTAAGTTGCAGCATGCCGGGCGCATCGACAAAATCATACGGAAGATTTTCTGCGTAAGCGATGTCTTTCAAACCACGGCCCATGAAACGCTTAACCGAAACAATCGTATTTTTTGGGTCGGTTGTCTGCGCAGCTTTTGCTTTGTAGCCTATCGTGGCATAGCCATTCTTCAGGTAATGAACGATCGAAGGCATTAAGGCATGCCCTTCATCGTCATTCAATACTTCAGGAATGCCATGGCGAACAGTGGCCACCAGCGAGTTAGTCGTGCCCAGATCAATACCTACCGCCAATCTATGCTGGTGGGGTGCAGTGGACATGCCGGGTTCGGCGATTTGCAACAGAGCCATGGTGTATTTTTTATAGTGTCTGGTTACGTGGTCAGTCGCGGACTAGGTTCAAGCTTCGAGTAGTTCAAATACGCGACCCACTTCGTCACCGAATTTTTCTACGAACATCAGCTGGCGAACTAGTTCACCAGCGTCATTGTACTGAGCTGCATTGAGGTGATGAGCAACTGCGGCAGTCAAATCGCTGCGCTTTTGAATCAACTCGTTTTCTAATTGCTCAAGGGCTGACTGATTTTTAGTATCGCGTGCTTCGTCAAGGGCTTCACGCCACTCGATTTGTTGCATTAAAAACGCTGTCGGCATGTTGGTGTTTGATTCAGTCGCCAGATCAACACCATTTAGCTCACACAAATACATTGCGCGTTTTAAAGGATTTTTAAGTGTTTGATATGCCTCATTGGCACGCGTTGCCCACTGCATGGCAACTCGTTTTTCAGCATCGGTCGCTGTAACAAATTTATCTGGATGCACCCTGCCTTGCACTTCACGATAGGCGGCATCGAGCTGATGAGCATCAATCTCAAACATCACAGGCATCTGAAACAGCTCGAAATGGTTTTTCATGGTGATCCAAAAACAAAAGCCTGTCGTTGCAAACAGGCTTCAAGATAAACAGAGCCGGGAGAGTTAAATTCTAAAGCTCTCACCGCAGCCGCATTCATCTTTCACATTCGGGTTATGGAATTTAAATCCTTCGTTCAAACCCTCACGCGCAAAATCTAGCTCTGTACCATCAATGTACGGCAAACTTTTAGGATCAACAAAGACCTTAATGCCGTATGACTCAAAGACCTGATCTTCATCAGCGCTTTCGTCTACGTATTCAAGCTTGTAGGCCAAACCAGAGCATCCGGTTGTGCGGACACCAAAGCGTAAACCTATGCCTTTACCGCGCTTATCAATAAAGCGCGAGACATGTTTAGCGGCTTTTTCGGTCAAGGTAATCGCCATAGTGGTTCTCTCTCGAAGTGCTTACGCGGCCTTGGTCTCTTCACCGTGACGCGCCTTGTAATCAGCAACGGCTGCTTTGATGGCGTCTTCAGCCAAAATCGAACAGTGAATTTTTACCGGTGGCAGTGCGAGCTCTTCAGCAATTTGCGTGTTCTTGATCGACAAGGCTTGATCAAGCGTTTTACCTTTGACCCACTCCGTGACTAAAGATGAAGAAGCAATCGCAGAGCCGCAACCATAGGTCTTGAACTTCGCATCTTCGATCAAGCCATCCGCGCCTACTTTGATTTGAAGTTTCATCACGTCGCCGCAAGCCGGAGCGCCCACCATGCCAGTTCCAACGGTGTCATCACTTTTTTCGAATGCACCAACGTTACGTGGATTTTCGTAGTGATCAAGTACTTTGTCTGAATAAGCCATTGTGTTACTCCTAAATCTTAGTGAGCTGCCCATTGAATGGAATTGATATCAATTCCATCTTTATACATATCCCAGAGTGGCGACAGATCGCGCAATTTCTGAACTTTTTTCTTGATGAGATCAATCGTGAAGTCGACATCTTCTTCGGTAGTAAAGCGACCAAAGGTGAAACGAATTGAGCTGTGTGCCAACTCATCGCTACGACCTAAAGCCCGCAATACATACGATGGCTCCAAGCTAGCCGAGGTACAGGCTGAACCTGATGACACCGCGATATCTTTGATCGCCATAATCAAGGACTCGCCTTCAACATAATTGAAACTTACGTTCAAATTATGGGGCACACGATGTTGCATATCGCCGTTCACATACACTTCTTCGATCTCTTGCAAGCCTTTGGCCAAACGATCGCGCAAGGCTTGCATGCGTGGAATCTCGATCGCCATTTCTTCTTTGGCGATACGAAACGCCTCACCCATGCCAACGATTTGGTGCGTAGCTAGTGTGCCAGAACGCAAACCACGTTCATGCCCACCACCGTGCATTTGTGCTTCGATACGCACGCGCGGCTTGCGTCGCACATACAGCGCACCGACGCCTTTTGGGCCGTAGGTTTTGTGTGCTGTGAACGTTACTAAGTCCACTTTAGTTTTTTCAAGATCAATCGGTGTTTTACCCGTAGCCTGTGCTGCGTCTGAGTGAAAAATGATGCCTTTGCTACGGCACAGCTCACCGATTTCATCCATAGGCTGAATAACACCAATCTCGTTATTCACCCACATCACCGACACCAAGATGGTGTCTGGACGAATCGCTTCTTTTAATTGCTCAATAGTGATCAGACCATTATCACCAGGCTGCAGATACGTCGCTTCAAAACCTTGACGCTCTAATTCACGCACCGTATCGAGCACGGCTTTGTGCTCAGTTTTTACAGTGATGATGTGCTTACCTTTGGTTTTATAAAAATGCGCAGCACCCTTGATCGCAAGGTTGTTGCCTTCGGTTGCACCCGAAGTCCAAATAATTTCACGCGAATCTGCATTCACGAGAGCAGCGACATGTTCACGCGCCTGCTCTACAGCTTTCTCTGCTTCCCAGCCGTACATATGACTGCGCGAAGCAGGATTACCAAATTGCTCGCGCAAATATGGAATCATCTTGTCGGCTACGCGAGGATCGATTGGCGTAGTGGATGAATAATCCAAGTAGATGGGGAAATGCGGCGCCCAGATGGTGTCCATCAGGTTTTTTGCCAGCGGTGCGTTCATTTTTACGTACTCCGGTTTATTCAAATGCTAAATCAAGCGGCTTGGTGCGAGCGCTGCACCACCACCACCGGCTTGGTCTCTGCAGGTTTTTCTTTTTGCTGATCAACTAAATCTTTAAGCGAAACTGAATCTAGGTAGTCCACCATTTTTGCGTTCAGCGTTGCCCACAGATCGTGAGTCATGCAGCGCGTGCCCTTGGCTTCACCATCTGCGTGGCAATTTTGCTTGCCTCCACATTGCGTTGCATCGATAGGTTCATCGACAGCAATGATGATGTCCGCTACGGTGATGTCTTCTGGGCGGCGAGCAAGGTTGTAACCACCCCCTGGCCCACGTACCGACTCAACAATCTCGTGGCGACGCAGTTTGCCAAACAGCTGCTCTAAATATGAGAGCGAAATCTCTTGACGCTGACTAATGCCCGCAAGCGTTACAGGCCCTTGATGTTGTCTCTGTGCGAGATCAATCATGGCGGTTACTGCAAAACGACCTTTGGTAGTAAGGCGCATGGTCTGACTCCAAAAAACTTGCTTCGATAGGAGAACGGGCCAGCCTTTGAGGGCAATCCCGAACGATTTGGTCGAGTATACCAAAGTCGACAGGAATCGTCAGGTATTAGCAAAATCAGGAACTTTATTGCCTGAGTTTTGGGGTGATAAATTATCTTAAATGCAATAACTTCATCGGTCCAAACAAGGTCTGCATGCCGGAATGAGCGATGAATGAGAGGTTATACGGATGCTCCGCCACCGCTTTGGGAAATCCGGCCACCGGTTCTAGTTCTTCCAGCCATTGAGCGATTTTCCCCCACAGGACCAACGTGGGAGGCGGCAGCTCGGCTCGTTCTAACAAGGATTCAAGCACGACATTGATTAATGGACGCCAGGCTTTGGC
>JBEGSP010000285.1:0-5441 GCA_041179845.1 Pseudomonadota bacterium | reverse complement strand
CGATGACCATGCCACCCTTGACGACGACGTCCTCCATCTTGAAACCATTCTGCCGGAATCCGTCGCCTTGCGAGGTGATCATGCTGATTCCACCGATAGCCTTGCCATCTGTGGTTCGACCACCTGCATCCAGTCCTACTAACCCATAGCCGTGCGAGCCGCCTTGGGTGGTTACACGCACACCGTTTTCCGGCTGTTTAGTCTGGTAGTTAATGACGCCACCGATGGTGGTCGGACCATAGCGCAGACCAGCGGCACCTTTAAGTACTTCGATGCCCTCCATGCGCTCAATACGTGGGCTGTAATACGACTCATTGGAAATAAACAGGCTAGGGGCAATAGGTACACCATCTTCAAGCACCAATAACTTTTGGCTGCGGTTAGGATCAAGCCCGCGCATACCGATGTTCGGAATAAAACCATAGCCTTCCTCTTCGCGCACAACGACACCCGGTACGTTTTTTATCGCGTCTTGTGTCGACAAAGGCTGGTTCACCAAAATGGTTTCGTTGGTCACTAAGGTGACCGAACCAGACAACCGACTGATGGACTCAACGCCTTGGCCAACGACTTCGATGCGAGGCAAGGTTTTTTCTGTGGATTCTTCAGCTGATACCGATGTCGAAAACAAGGTAAGTACAGCTAAGGAGAGTGGTGCAAGTTTCGGTAAGTGGTTGATAGCAATAGTTTGTTTGTTTGATTTGCTAGGCAGAGATGAGTAGTTCATGGTGTTTTCCAAATAAATTTGAATGAATCTTAATGCGAATCATTCTCATTATCAAGTGGTTTTTTCTCTATTGCACTTTTGGCATTGCGGGACTCGTTAATTGATGCCTGTAGAATCCGACGCTTAGGCTCACATTTGAGCTGATGATTTAACGCTGGCCCTTGTCTTAAATACCGTCTACCGCTATGGCACTCAAATCAACCATTTATAAAGCCGCACTCCAGATCGCAGATATGGACAGGCACTATTACGCCGAGCACACATTGGCGATAGCCTGTCATCCGTCTGAAACGGTGCAGCGAATGATGGTGAGGGTGGCCGTATTTGCACTTCACGCAAATGAGCAGCTGGAATTCGGTAAAGGTATTTCTGATACCGAAGAGCCTGATCTCTGGCAAAAAGATTTAACTGGTGCGATAGAAAGTTGGATCGAAGTTGGACAACCTGAAGAACGTCGCGTCTTGAAAGCCTGTGGCCGTGCTAATCAGGTACTGATTTACACGTACAGTAACAGCGCTTCGATATGGTGGAAGGCGATTGAAAGCAAACTTGCCCGTGCTAAGAATTTACAAGTAATACACATCGCTGCTACGACAGCGACTGAACTTGAAAAACTGTGTCAGCGCAACATGCAGCTACAAGTCACTATTCAAGACGGAGAAGTTTGGATGCGTGATGCCGAATCGGCGGTTAAACTTGAGATGACGATTCTCAGGCCAGCCAACTAATCGCTATCGAGCGAGCAATTGTCAGGTAATCCTGTTTTTGATTCTGCTGTTTTTAATCTGTTTCATTTCAATAAAAATAAATTAATTCAAGCGAGACTAGCTATGCAATCAATCGGAAAAATGATGGAGCGTCCGTTGCTGATTTCAGCAATTCTTGAGCATGGCGCTGATCAGTTTGGTCAACAGATTATTGTTAGTCGTGAGACACACGGTCCACTTCATCGATATACCTTCGCCGATATGGCAAAACGGGCAAAGCAATTGGCGAATGCCTTAAGCAGTTTGGGCCTCAAAGCAGGTAGTGTGGTGGGCTCGATCGCTTGGAATAACTATAGACATTTAGAGTCATATTACGCCGTATCCGGCAGCGGCATGGTTATGCATACATGCAATCCACGTTTACATCCCGATCAACTTTCCTACATCATCAATCATGCCGACGATGAAGTAGTTCTGTTTGATAGTACGTTCGCTCCGCTAATTAAAGCTATCGCTCCTCATTGTTTGAAAGTGAAGCATTGGATTTGTTTGAGTGATAAAGCCAACATGCCTACGGTGGAAGGTGTAGACGTAAAAAATGTTGACGATCTGATTGCTCCACATAGCCACACATTTCATTGGCCTGACTTGGATGAAAAATCTGGTGCAGCGCTGTGCTACACCTCAGGTACTACGGGTAATCCTAAGGGAGTTCTGTATTCACACAGAGCGATTGCACTGAGTGCCTTGTCTACCTGTTTGCCTAATGTGTTGAGCATTTCTTCGCAAGAGGCCGTGTTGCCTGTGGTACCTATGTTTCATATTAATGCCTGGTGTTTACCGTATGCCACCTTAATGGCTGGAGCAAAGTTGGTTTTACCTGGTCCTAAATTAGATGGGGCTAGCTTGTACGAATTGATGGAATCAGAGAAGGTTACGATCAGTGCAGGTGTGCCAACGATTTGGATGGGGCTGATACAGCACTTAGAACAAAATAATCTCAAGTTTTCAACGATGCGCAGAACTGGTGTGGGTGGATCTGCCATGCCTAGAGCATTGATTGCTAAGTTCAATGATGAATACAACGTCGATGTGCGTCATGGCTGGGGTATGACAGAAACCACTGCCGTTGCGACGATGAGTAACTTGAGCGATAGCGAAATGGAATGGCCTACAGATAAGCGTCATGAACTCGTCGCCAAGCAAGGTAAATCAGTCTTTGGTGTAGAGCTAAAAATTATCGATGAAGAGGGTAACTCACTACCCAGAGATGGAGTGGCGCAGGGCGAGTTAATGGTGAGAGGTCAGTGGATCGTCGAGAAATATCATAAGGCCGATACAACTGCACTCGTTGATGGTTGGTTCCCAACCGGTGATATTGCAACCATCAGCCCTGATGGCGTTATGCAAATACGTGACCGAACTAAGGATGTTATTAAGTCGGGCGGGGAATGGATTAGTTCAATTGATTTAGAAAATGCAGCTGTCGCTCATCCTGATGTTGCGATGGCAGCCGTTATCGGGGTGAAGCATCCTAAGTGGGATGAGCGTCCTTTACTGTTGATTGTTCCCAAAGCAGAAAAATCACTAGAGAAGCAGCAAGTGATCGATTTTCTATCTGAGCGTGTCGCGAAATGGTGGGTGCCGGATGAAGTGATTTTTGTGCAGTCTTTGCCCGTGGGTGGAACGGGCAAAGTGCAAAAGGGTGATCTGCGTTTGAAATACGGAAGTATTTTTACCGAGTAGATAGGTTACATCTGAATCAACCCCTCTATTGTTGATGGATGGTTTGATCAGTAAATTACTTAGGTGGACGCCCTGTAGCTAATCGACCATCCGCACGCGCAGACAAGTACGAGTACAAATCAAGGATATGCGCATTCACTGCAGGCTCTCCTTGCCATGCGGGCATTTCCATTGGCGGCTCTTTGAGGCGCAAGATATCCTCAATACGAGTATCGACAGTTGTTTGGTTGGATGATGTTTTACCCAATCCATTACCTAAGTCATAGCGCTTCAACACCAATTCAGCAAACTGCCGCGAGCTCATCTCGCGAACGAGAGGCAGCAAATCGGGCGCACGATCACCACCGGTAGCAGCTGAGCTATGGCAACTTGCGCACTTGCTTTGAAATACGCGCCAGCCAGCATATAAATCACCTTCTAGTGGCGGTGGTGGTTTGAGTTCGCGTGCTGGTTTCGCATTGATAAACTCCATCGTGCAGCCGACTAGGAGTAGGGTGAGCAGCAAAGTAAGAGGTAATGCAAGTGGTAGATAGCGAGTTGTTTTCATACGTAGGTAAGTCGTTATTTTTTAAAGAGAGTAAAGGTTGTATCGTTGACTGAACGCAGCTACTCCTAGGCGTGCTCGTTTTGTTCGTCTGATCCGTCTATTCCATCAACCCCGCCTAAGCAAAGTACCAGTAGTCAATGAATTAGACGCACGGGTAAATCCCCGATAAGAACGTTATACGAAATACCATCCATTAATATACTCCTCAAAGAGTATTAAGTATATGAACGGCTTTTAAAAATTGCTTGTCATTAGTCAAGGCAAGGCGACAAATAAACTTGTAGGTCGGGGCAGTGATCGTGGGGATCAGATTGAGTTGAGGGGGCGTAGACGTTTACATTCCACAAATAAAAATCCCTCGGTATCTCTACCGAGGGACTCAATCGAAAACGACTATTATTTAATCGTAACCAGATAAATTTTCACAGCCGTTTTACCTACATTTTTGATGGCATAGGGGGCTTGATCTTCAGGCTTATCCAGATACAGCGTATCACCCGTCTTTAAGGGTACGGAGACAGTTTTGCCATCTGGGTAGTGACGTTCCAGTTTGCCACCTTGGATGACATAGGCTGCCCTCGCACCGGGTCTTGCAACGCTCGGTGATTCGCCTCCGGCTTCTAAACTCCAGAGCACGCCAACCGCTTTATCGCTCTTAAAAACTTCTTTAACTGCAGGAACTGGAGCATCTGCTGCAAGCAATGCCGGTGAAGAAAAAACGAAAAATGCAGAAGATATCAAAAAGAGACTAGTTTTTTTCATTGTAATCCTTTCGAAAAGTAGGTTGACACGTACTGCTGATAAAAATAATAGCGGACTTTTATGACATCTGGTCATACGCTAATAATTATTTAAACCTGCCGCCTACTTAAAATTCTGCAACATCCATACAAATCATCCGCCCGACTTGTCCGCCTTTGAGTAAGACTTCTTCGCTTTTAATGTGCTGTTAATGAGCCGTAAATGAAAAGTGAATTTAAATGCCGCGCCATGAAGTGAGCGATACCAAGTTTAAATTCACTATAAAAAATTAAGTTTTCAGATCTCGATTTTTGTTCCTAATTCGACGACTCGATTAGGTGGAATTTTATAAAAGTCTGATGGCTTTGCAGCATTCTGCAGCATCCATGCAAACAAACGCTCTCGCCACAATGCCATGCCGGGTAAATTACTGGGGATAATGGTGTCGCGCGCAAGGAAGAACGTAGTGTCTTCTAGTACTAAAGGGTCGCGAATAAAAGGCTCGATCTGTTGCATTACTTCTGTTACGTCCGGTGTTTCTTTGAAGCCGTATACCGCGCGAGCCAAGTACATATTGCCAGTCATGTCTGTCACTGAGAGACGATCAGCCTCGTTGACATAAGGAACATCCCAAATAGAGAGCTTAAGGAAGATGACTCTTTCATGCAGCACGCGGTTATGCTTTAAATTATGTAATAGCGCGATCGGTACAAAATCAATATGAGGTGTTAAAAATATCGCAGTCCCACCCACGCGAATTGGTGGATGTGCGATTAGCGCTTTTACAAAATCGTTGATGTGTATAGCGTCTGCAGCTAACCGCTCCCGCAAAAGTCGGCGACCTTTATACCAGGTTGTGAGCATGACGAAGCAGATAGCACCTAGCACCATGGGATACCAACCGCCATCTTTCACTTTAATGAGGTTTGCTGTCCAAAATGAAAAATCGACAGCAAAAAATAGTACGATTAAA
>JBEGSP010000284.1:0-7051 GCA_041179845.1 Pseudomonadota bacterium | reverse complement strand
AAAAAGATGGCGATCGTGTGATCACCTATGCCGAACTCCAGCGCAGCGCGAATCAACTTTCGCATGCAATGACTAAACTCGGTGTCATGCGTGGTGATCGAGTGGCGATCGTGATGCCGCAACGTCCTGAAGTCGCTATTGCGCACATCGCCTGTCATCAAATCGGTGCGATTGCTATGCCCATGTCCGTTCTATTCGGGCCCGATGCGCTGGAATATCGTTTGCAAGATAGTGCTGCTGCTTTATTAATTACCGATCAAGCAGGTATGCCTAACATCGCCGCTATATGCGCACACTGCCCTGCACTCGAATTTGTTATCGCTGTTGATGGCCAAGGTACCAACACCTTGGATTGGCACGATTTATTGAAAAATGAGCCCACTTTATTTAACGCTATATCGACTCAAGCGAGTGATCCAGCGTTGTTGATCTATACCAGTGGCACCACGGGTTCACCCAAGGGCGCGTTAATGCCGCAGTCTGCGTTACTTGGAAATCTGACTGGCTTTGTCGCTTCACAAAATTGGTTTCCGCACGATGACGATGTGTTTTGGTCCCCTGCCGATTGGGCATGGACTGGGGGACTGATGGATGCATTACTGCCGGCACTCTATTTTGGAAAACCGATTGTTGCGAGTCGCGCGCGCTTTTCTGCGGAACACGCTTTCACGCTAATGGAAAAGTACCACGTAACCAATAGCTTTCTATTTCCGACGGCATTAAAAATAATGATGAAAGCCGTTCCATCGCCGCATAAGCACTATCGGCTAAAACTACGCGCCATTATGAGCGCCGGTGAAGCGGTTGGCGATACTGTATTCAACTGGACTCAGTCAGCGCTGGGTGTCACGGTGAACGAAATGTTTGGCCAAACCGAGGCTAACTACATCGTTGGTAATAGCGCAGAAAAATGGCCGGCTCGTGCAGGCAGCATGGGTCGCCCATATCCGGGCCATCGTGTTGCAGTGATCAACGATGAAGGTCAACCAGTCAATGCCGGCGAGATCGGTGAAGTCGCTCTGCATAAAAATGATATTCACGGTCATCCCGATCCCGTGATTTTTCTCGGCTACTGGAACAACGCACAAGCGACTACCGACAAGTACAGTGGTGATTGGTTACGTACCGGTGATCTTGCACAGATCGATGCTGATGGCTATCTCTGGTATCGCGGTCGGGCCGATGATATGTTTAAGTCAGCGGGCTACCGGATTGGCCCATCAGAAATTGAAAATTGTTTGGTAAAGCACGCAGCCGTTGCAAATGCCGCCGTAGTACCCAAGCCCGATGCAGAACGAGGAAATTTAATTAAAGCGTTTATCGTGCTGACCGAAGGCACGCTACGCAACTCGACAAACGACACCGCATTAATTGCAGAACTACAGCAGCATGTACGTGGCTTACTCGCACCCTACGAATATCCGAAAGAAATTGAATTTATTGATGCGTTACCGATGACGACTACCGGCAAAGTTCAGCGCCGTGTGTTGCGCTTACTTGAAGAAGAGCGTGCTAATCAAGCATAAAATGAACTCGGTAGATTATGTTTCACCGCGCAAGGCAGCGATTTCCGATTCCATAAAACCTGCTTGTCGACGCGCTTCCAGATTAAATGGTCCGCGTAATACCGGCGCTTTATAGCGTTGAGTCAGCTCTTGATACGTCGTTAGCACATCTAGGCCACGTTGCTCACAGCACCAGTGATACCAGCGATTACCAATGTCAACGTGGCCGATTTCATCGCGCAAAATAATATCCAGAATCTCTGCTGCGGCCGTATCGCCTACTTGGGCTAATTTACTGCGCACACCCGGCGTTGCATCAAGGCCGCGTGCTTCCAGCGTACGCGGCACTAAGGCCATACGCGCCAATACATCGCCCGTCGTTTTTTCTGCCATTTCCCACAAACTATTGTGAGCGGTAAAATCACCATAACAAAAACCTAATGAGTGTAGATGCGCAGATAATAAAGAAAAATGCAGGGCTTCTTCCGCGGCGACTTTTAACCAGTCGGCATAAAAATCTTCTGGCATATCCGCAAATCGCCAGACCGCATCTAACGCAAGATTGATGGCATTAAATTCAATATGCGCTAAGGCATGTATCAGCGCTGCTCGCCCCTCGATAGTCACCATAGAACGACGACCTACCTCACGTGGTGCTACTAACTGCGGCCTAGCGGGTCGCCCTGGAATGCCAGGTTCTTCCAGAGCACGAGCTTTTATATCCAGCGTGACCTGCCCTGCAAGCCAAGCGTTACGCAACGCCATCGTGCGGTCAGCCTTAGGCTGTGCCTCGGTTTCGCGCAGCAGTACGCCGGCATAACTGCGTAGTTCTAGGGCGTTCGGCAAGGGGGTGGATGAATCGCTCATCAAGTCAGGAGTAAAATGCAACCATTAACGACCTCCATTGTAATTAAATCCCATGGCCATTTTTAAAATTGGAACGCATACACCAGATGTTGATGCCAGTGCCTATGTCACTGACTCAGCCAGCGTGATTGGCAAAGTTCATCTTGCTGCCAACACTAGTGTTTGGTTTGGTGCAGCCCTGCGCGGCGACAATGAACTGATTTCGATTGGTGAAGGCAGTAACGTACAAGAATGCGCGGTACTTCACACTGATATGGGCTACCCTTTGACAGTGGGTAAAAATGTCACCATCGGCCACCAAGCTATGCTGCACGGCTGCACCGTCGGTGATGGTAGCCTGATAGGCATACAAGCGGTTGTTTTAGATGGCGCAGTCATTGGGAAAAATTGCTTAGTCGCTGCCGGAGCCTTAGTCACCTCGGGGAAAGAATTCCCCGATAACTCACTGATCATGGGTTCACCTGCAAAAGCAGTCAGAGAGCTCACTCCAGAACAGATTAACGATATTCAGCGTGGCGTTCAAACCTATATTGAGCGCGCAGCCTACTTCAAACAAGAACTCAAACGCATCGATTAATCGCATGGATACGCTACAAAAATTCATGTTCGAGCAATCGCAAGTGCGCGGCGAGCTGGTCGAAATTTCTGATGCATGGCGTCAGGTACTCGCCTTGAGATCGTATCCACGTGCCGTGGTCACCATGCTGGGCGAAATGATGTCGGCCGCTGCATTGCTGTCGGCGAATCTTAAGTTCAATGGCTCCATCATTATGCAAATTCATGGTGATGGACCCGTACAATTACTCGTGGTGGAATGCGATGCTTCTCTTAAGCTACGCGCCACTGCAAAATTAGCCGAAGAGGCACACGTCGCAGACGATGCAAAACTACAGCATCTCATCAATGCTCAGGGTCAGGGGCGATTCGCCATTACATTAGATCCGGCTGACAAGCTTCCCGGCCAACAAGCCTATCAAGGTATTGTGGCGCTGGATGGCGACTCGATTGCTACCATCATAGAAAATTACATGTTGCGTTCAGAGCAGCTCGATACCCGCTTGTGGTTAGCCGCCGATGAACATACAGCGCGCGGTCTATTACTGCAAAAACTACCCACTGAGGGTGGAATTCAAGCAAGCGCTATCAACGATGCAGATACGTGGGACAGAACGGTGATGTTAGCGTCGACGGTAACGCAAGAAGAAATGCTCACCACCGACATAATGACGCTGTTGCAGCGCCTTTACTGGGAAGAGACTGTGCGCGTATTTGAGCCACGTCATCCAGAATTTCATTGCACGTGCACGCGTGAGCGTGTGGGCAATATGCTGAAGATGCTCGGCAAAGAAGAAGTTGATTCTGCACTCGCCGACTTAGGCGGCTTAGAAATTGATTGTGATTTTTGCGGAAGACACTACGCGTTTGACGCGGTGGATTGTATGCAGTTGTTCGCTGCTCAGGCGATCTCGGATGCAGTGCAGTTACCTGGCGAGCTACCGCATTAAATTATGTGTTTAGGGTTTCGGAGCGCTGGGTGCAGTCGGAACAGGCTTTTTTGCCTCACCCTCAAGAATCTGAACAAAGGTCTCATTGTCTTTAATCAAACCCAATTCATAACGAGCGCGTTCTTCTAATGCGCCTGTCCCTTCTTTTAAATCCTGTACTTCGGATGCTAGCTTAGCGTTACGTTCACGCAGCTCTTGCTCTTTGACTAAAGCACTATCAAGTTGGCGCGACAAATCCCACACGCGTAACCAACTACCCTTACCCAACCACAACGGGTACTGGATAAGTATAAGCAATACAGTTAGACCAATAACGATCAGTCGCACGGCATAGTCCGTCAGCCCAAGACCAGTCCGCGTTGAAACGAGGGCTGGCATACGGGCTTATTTCAGGTTGTAAAACGCCTGACGACCGGGGTAGCTGGCGATGTCGCCGAGATCTTCCTCGATACGCAGGAGTTGGTTGTATTTTGCCATGCGATCAGAACGCGACATGGAACCGGTTTTGATTTGCAGCGCATTCATTCCCACAGCGATGTCGGCAATGGTTGAATCCTCGGTTTCACCAGAACGATGTGAAATCACTGCGGTATAGCCAGCGCGTTTTGCCATCTCGATGGCGGCAAACGTTTCAGTCAGTGTACCGATCTGATTGATTTTAATGAGAATAGAGTTGGCGATCTCTTTCTGTATGCCTTCGCGCAAAATTTTCGTATTGGTGACGAACAAATCGTCACCCACCAGCTGCACTTTTTTGCCTAAGGCCTTGGTCAATGTCGCCCAACCATCCCAGTCACCTTCGTGCATGCCATCTTCAATCGAAATGATGGGGTACTTATCACACCAAGTCGAGAGCAAATTAGTGAAGTCACCCGAAGATAAAACCAGGCCTTCGCCTGCCAAATGGTATTTACCATCTTTATAGAACTCTGAAGCGGCGCAGTCGAGTCCGAGTGCGATTTGTGTTCCCGGTTCATACCCTGCTTTTTCTATCGCCTGCAAAATCAGTTGTATTGCTTCTTCATGATTTTTTACCGATGGCGCAAAACCACCTTCATCACCCACCGCTGTCGTCAAGCCTTTATCGTGCAAGATTTTTTTCAGGTGATGAAAGACTTCAGCACCGTAACGGATTGACTCACGAAAACTTGGCGCACCGACAGGAATAATCATGAACTCTTGCAGATCAAGATTGTTATCTGCGTGCGCGCCGCCATTAATCACGTTCATCATAGGCACAGGCATTTGCATTGCGCCCGAACCACCAAAATAACGGTACAACGGCAAGCCTGCTTCTTCAGCAGCCGCTTTGGCAACAGCCATCGATACGGCCAGCATTGCATTCGCACCTAAACGCGCTTTGTTATCCGTGCCATCCAAATCAATCATCGTGTGATCTAAGAAGGCTTGCTCACTCGCGTCCAAACCCATAATGGCTTCAGAAATTTCAGTGTTGATGTTTTCACAGGCCTTGAGTACACCTTTACCTAAGTAACGCTTGGCATCGCCATCGCGTAACTCAATCGCTTCACGCGAGCCCGTCGAGGCGCCAGAGGGCACGGCCGCACGGCCCATGACACCCGACTCCAACAGCACATCGCATTCGACCGTAGGATTGCCGCGCGAATCTAGAATTTCGCGGCCAATGATGTCAACGATTGCACTCATTCATTTCTCCAGACAGATTAAAGATTGTTACTTTTAATTTTTATTACTGTAAATTTGACTGACATTCACCAGATGACGAATTTACGAAAAATCGTTTTCCAGGAATGGTTTGCTTTTAACTACGCGATCGATCTCAGCCAAACTGGCGAGCAACTCACGCATACGATGCAGCGGCACAGCATTCGGCCCATCCGATTTTGCATTCGCAGGATCGGGATGCGTTTCCATAAACAAGCCAGAAATACCTACCGCCACAGCAGCACGCGCTAACACAGGTACGAATTCACGCTGACCACCGGAGGTACTTCCTTGCCCGCCGGGTAATTGCACCGAGTGCGTTGCATCAAACACGATAGGACATTCGGTTTCGCGCATGATCGCGAGTGAGCGCATATCCGACACCAAATTGTTATAGCCAAACGACACACCGCGCTCGCACGCCATAAAGACATCCGTAGGCAGATTGGCTTCGCGCGCCGCTTCACGGGCTTTATCGATGACGTTTTTCATATCACCGGGTGCGAGAAACTGTCCTTTTTTGATATTTACGGGTATGCCTGATTGAGCACACGCACGAATAAAATCTGTTTGGCGACATAAAAAAGCTGGGGTTTGAATCACATCCACCACCGCAGCTACTGGTTTAATTTCATGCACTTCATGCACATCCGTTAGCACGGGTACGTGTAACTGTTTTTTTACTGTCGCCAGAATTTCCAGGCCCTTTTCCATTCCTAAACCACGAAACGATTTGCCCGAAGAACGATTGGCTTTATCAAACGACGATTTATAAATGAAAGGAATACCTAATGCCGACGTCATTTCTTTCAACGCACCCGCCGTATCCAACGCCATCTGCTCGGATTCGATGACGCAGGGTCCTGCGATCAAAAAAAACGGATGGTCTAAGCCAACGTCAAATCCACAGAGTTTCATGCGGCTTTCCTATGTCCGGTGGCGTCTTTATGCGCAAGCGCTGCAGTAATAAATGAAATGAACAAAGGATGACCAGCGCGCGGTGTTGATTTGAATTCAGGGTGGTACTGCACGCCCATATACCAAGGATGCGCATGCTCTCCAGTACGTGGCAGTTCCATAATTTCGCACAATGATTCATGCGGTGTACGTGCCGACACCACCAAACCTGATTTTTCTACGCGGTCGAGATAATGGTTATTCGCTTCGTAGCGGTGACGATGACGTTCCGTCACCTCAGCACCATAAATTTCAGAAGCCAGCGTACCGGGTTTAACAGCGCAGGTTTGCGCACCCAATCGCATCGTGCCACCCAAATCGGAATTGACATCACGACGTTCAACCATGCCGTCATGGTTTTGCCATTCAGTGATGAGTGCAACTACGGGATTTTCAGTATCGGGATCAAATTCAGTCGAATTCGCGTTTTTCAATCCAGCGACATTTCGCGCATATTCAATCAAAGCTACTTGCATACCCAAACAGATTCCGAGATACGGCACCTTAGTCTCGCGGGCGTAACGGGCGGCA
>JBEGSP010000283.1:0-6311 GCA_041179845.1 Pseudomonadota bacterium | reverse complement strand
TGCCATTGCCAAGATCTTCAGAAGCATCAAGATTTATTGCGCTGTGATCGTTGTAGCTACCTTGCTCCATGAACGTACCACCGACACCAGCGGAATTTTTGGTAGTGCTACCAACGCCGATGTCAACGATACCTGACAACTTAACTTCTGCCAAAGCTGCTGTCGAAGCAACCAGAGCCAGCGCAGCCAATGCGACTTGAGTTTTTTTCATTATCTAATCTCCAAAATGTGGACATGAGAAAGTTCGTGCTTGAAACGAGCGATCCCAGACCTACATAAAAAAATGGAGATAGCGATATTTTTTTGCCACGTAGGCGCTAGTGCAAACAACGCCGGCCTTGCTTAAAATAGACGAGGCGTATCGGTCAACACAGAGAAGTTATTTAATTAGCAAATAAGCTGCGCCCCTTTTCACTGTTTAAGCCCGCTACGCTTTACCCATGGCGCTGTAATGAGCTAGTCTATTGTTGTGAACAAAAACCAATTACGTAGCAAGTTGATAAAGGCAGGAGGTGCATCATGCGTGTGCTATCCGTAGAAGACATCGATCTAATGATCACGCTCGTCAGCAGCCAAAAGGTGCTGAAAGATGCTGGCCGCCACGGCGCGCAATTAGATAAACTCATCAGCATGGGTATCATTCGCCCAGGTGGTGGTGTCCTCGCGCTGACAGAGCTAGGCCAAAAAACAGCGCATGCTTTGTTGGGACGCAGTTTGGGGTCATTGCAAGACGCCACCTTGGCAGATGCCAAAGTTGATGAAGCTCCTCATGCAGACGCAAGTTCTCATGCAGATGCCACAGATTCGACTACTGGAACTGATACGCCAGCGCTGGAAGCCAACTGAATAACCGCTGGTTTTTGGGTATCGTTGCAGTTAACCTGCCCTTCGCACTGCGAGGGTCTCACCTAAATAGCTCTCTATGAAACAGGCCATCATTCAGCGTCTGATCGGTCTGCTGATCATTACCATCTCCAGCATCCCATTAGCCGATGCCAATACGCGTAATCAAGAAATTACACAATGCACGGAAGCTGAGTTAGTCACATGGGGCGATGGGCAAGATCGCCCGGCTGGCGCCGCTTCACTAATATTTTTTTACAAACACAGCGGTGCACCACCCTGGTTTCAAGAACATCAGGTAATGAATCTTCTTGCACGTGCTTCGGCCGAATGGTCTAAATGCGGCATTCCAGCGCACGTCACACCGTGGCAAGGAAAAGTTGAAAATACCAAAGGCATCATCGTTGTTCAATGGGATGCGGCCGGCAGCGGTGGACATTTTGGTCTTGCAAATCTCTCGCAAAACCAATTGTCATTGGGAGTGCAGGCTTTTAACTTACTGAATCAACGAAACCCAACCCACAATGCTCTCGAAACTTTACAAATGGTTTTAGCGCATGAGATGGGGCATTTTTACGGGATGCTGGCGCACTCGCGGCGCTGCGTGGATGTTTTGTCTTACTACAATGATGGCAAGGGAGGGCAATGCTATGCGCGCGATCCCAGTCAACTAAAGTTATATCCCGAATATCGTTCAACATTACCGACTGCTTGCGATATTCAACGCTGCCGCATACTCAATCGTATGCCGTAACAGATTTAGTAGTCGTTATTCGCGCGAATCAGCGCGCTCAATCGCCTGCTGCGCATACCAACCGATGCGACCCTCGGGATCCATACGGGCGATGTCATCCAAAGCTACACGCAGCAGCTCATTTTGCTGTTCGAGCGCATAGACCCGATTTCGTAAATTGCTGGCATCAAGCCAGGAGCCCACAGCGCTGATCAAGCGGGCTATCAGATAACTCCAGTTAGGCATGATGTGTAGTTCGTGAATTCGTGGTTTGTTACAGACTTAGTGTACCTCGACTCGCTGCGCCACTTAGGTAAACATCTGATCTGCAATCAAATGATAGGCTTCAAACGCTAGGCTTTATTTTGATTTCTGACTGGGGTCGTATCCATCGGTCAGTGTCTGAAGAAATGCCACGAGATCATCAATTTCTTGATCGGATAAAACTGGTTTCTGCCCAGGCTTGCGATCGTACGGCGACTCTTGAACATTGACATTTTTGTGATGAGATTTGGGTAGATCGTTGAATTTTTGTACTTTGCCTTGCGCTATTGGGTACCACGCTTCAGGATGGGTATCGCGTGAGACATAAAAAGTCACCGCATCGCGCAGATTTTTAATTTGGCCATTATGAAAAAAAACCTGACGCGTGGCGACATTACGTAGCGTTGGGACTTTAAATTTTCCACAGGATGTAGGTTCTGCTGCTTTTCCTAACCGACCCGACTGACACAAACCAAGATCAAATCGCGCACTATCGGCATTCGCTGCAATGGCTTGGTTACGCGCAACCCCTAAAGCGTCGTACGTAAAATCGGTAAACAATGGCGAACTACCATCGCTTCCTTTTTCACTTGGATGACAGGCAGCGCAGTTAGCACGCTTTTCTTCGTTAAATAGCTTTAAGCCGCGCATCTCGGCGGGCGAGAGTTCGGCTTTACCTGCCAAATAAAAATCGTACTTAGCATTAAATGGATGAAATTCTTCAGCCTGTAATTGATATTCCTGCAAAGCTTCACTCAAATGCATGAATGCTGTATCAACGTGATCGAGGCTGTGCTCGCCATATATTTTTCTAAACGCCGACGCATACGAAGCTTGCCGAATTTTTTCGACGACGCGTGTGCGCGTACCGTTGGCCATTTCGTTTGATGCCAACAAAGGACGCTCCACTTGGATCGCAAGCGTTTCTGCACTACCGTCATGATTAAAGCCACCTGATGGCGTGCCTTCACTATCCATACTAAACGGCGGAGTTTTTTGCATGTAGCGCAGCGATGGAACAGCGCGCGTACCCGGCTGATCCATCGTTGCACCCCCAAACTGCACCGATAGCGAATTCGGTTGTGCGTGAGCGTGGGCGGGCGAGTGACAAGTCGCGCACGACATTACACCTGATGCCGACAATGAAGTATCGTGAAAAATTAATTTACCCAATGCCGCTGCGGTGGTTGGCGCGCTATCTAACGCTGCTGGCTGATTTTTTTCACACGCCGCTATTTGCAACAGCAAAAAAATCACGGTCACATGATAGAAAATTGTCGAAAATGTTACTCGCATAAACGGTGGAACGACCATAATCAGTTGGTAGTTAGAACTATTTTAACAATTTCACCTAAGTTGTGTCAGCGACCCCAGTAACGTGCCATTGTCAGAAACTGATCTGTGTTGCGCTATACTGAGCGTTGAATTTTCTTGCCTTATGGCGCCTAACTTCCTACGGTGAATCATGGATACTGTGCCCTTATGGGTGCAACTGTCATCCCTACTTGTACTGACGTTTATTTCTGCTTTTTTTGCGATCTCTGAAACGGCACTGCTATCGCTGAATCGACATCGCATCAAGCATCTCGCACGCCGCGGATCGCGATTAGCCGTGATGACGCTGTGGCTGCTCGATCATACCGATCGTATGCTGTCGCTCATACTGATTGCTAATACGTTGCTGAATGCATTGATCACAGCGTTAGTGACGTCGATCGCTATTTCTGCGTTTGGTAACAATCAAGAAGTCATTACTATCGCCACCGCGGTGGTGGCATTTTTTCTGATTGTATTTGCAGAGATCACTCCTAAAGTGATTGGCGCTACGTATCCCGAACGGATCGCACTACCCGCTTCTCTGATCATTAAGCCGTTAATACTATTAGCGCGCCCAGTTATTTGGTTTGTAAATTTATTTGTACGTGGCTTGCTGTACCTATTGCGATTGCGCACTGGCCAGGATGTGCGTGATCAACGTCTGTCGCCAGAAGAGCTTCGCTCCATGGTTTTAGAAGGTGGCAATTTCATTCCTGTTAAGCACAAAAGTATTTTGTTGAATTTGTTTGGCCTGGAATCGGTCACGGTTGAAGATGTCATGACGCCGCGTGCACAAATTGAAGCCTTAAATTTAGCTGTGCCTGTGGCTGAGATTAAACATCAGCTTACTACCTGTTATCACAACAAACTGCTGGTATTTGAAGGTGAAATCAATCACGTCGTTGGAATACTGCATGTGCGCAAAGCGATGGCTTTGCTAAATCAAGAAGATGAACTGACTGTTGAACATTTTCGTGAATTGCTAACGCCGCCCTATTTCATTCCCGCTGAGACGAATCTGTTTACTCAACTGCAGTATTTTCAAGAAAATTACGAACGCCTAGGCATCATTGTGGATGAATACGGCGAAGTACAAGGCCTAGTTACTCTCGACGACATCATCGAAGAAATGGTCGGTGAATTCACCACCTCTACGCCAGGCGCTACTCGCGGCGATCAATTCGGTTGGGACAAACAAGGTGAGTGCTTGTTGGAAGGAACTACATCGCTACGTGAGGTCAACAAACGTCTGAGTCTAGATCTACCGCTCGACGGCCCAAAAACGCTGAATGGTCTGCTACTGGAAATACTGCAGGACATCCCTGAGGCCAGTGTTAGCCTAAAAATTACCGGCATCGTTATTGAAATTGTGCAAGTACAAGAACACACCATACGTATGGTCAAGCTGTTTCGACCGTAAAATTTTGTGAATTCGCCTACCGTTGCGAATCACTAGCCTGTTGTAGCTTCGCATCAGCTAAGTCGCTCTTCTGCGACTCTCGACCCTAGCCAGTCTCTGACATCACCGACCTCGACCATCTGCGACCGCGCTCGCGCATGATTCGGGCGTTACTCAGATAGTTTATCGATAGGGTTTTTATGTCAACCATTATCCCCCCCGGATTTCCTAGTGTCGGAAGCTCATCGGGTCTGGCCCGCGTGCTGTTACAGGCTAACTTACTCAATGATGCACAACTAGACTCGATACACCGAACTAGCACCTCAGAAAAAATCCCTTTTGTTGATGCCTTGATTAAAAGTGGCACGCTCAGCCCAGAAGGGCTAGGTGAATTTTGTTCGAAAACATTTGGCTACCCGCTGCTAGATGTGTCTGCTGTCGATATCGCGGCTCTTCCACAAAAATTGATCGATCAAAAGCTGATGGCAAGTCAACGCGTGATTGTTCTATCGCGTCGTGGCGACAAAATTTCTTTGGGTATGGCTGACCCAACACAGCAACAAGTTATTGATCAAATCAAATTTCAAACGGGCTTACCCGTGGAGCCTGTGGTTGTACTCCACCCACAGTTAATGGAATTAATACGACAATTTTCCCAAAGTGCAGAGCAAAATTTATCTGACTTAATTGGCGATGATTTTGAAAATGTATCGCTGATTAATGAAGACGATACTACCGGTGAATCAGATTCTGGTACCAGCGAAATTGATGATGCACCGGTGGTACGGTTTCTACAAAAGATTTTGACTGACGCGATCAATGTACGGGCATCTGATTTACATTTCGAGCCGTTTGAAAAATTTTATCGTATTCGCTTTCGTGTCGATGGCGTATTACGCGATGTCGCGCAGCCTCCTCTTGCGATTAAAGAAAAACTAGCCTCTCGTATCAAAGTGATTTCGCGGCTCGACATATCAGAAAAACGAGTCCCTCAAGATGGTCGTATGAAGCTACAAGTATCGGGAACACGTAGTATTGATTTTCGGGTATCGACATTACCCACACTGTTTGGTGAAAAAATTGTCATGCGTATACTCGACGGTAGTCAGGCGCAGCTTGGCATTGATGCTCTCGGCTATGAACCCGATCAAAAAAATCTGCTGCTCGAAGCCATACAACGACCATACGGGATGGTGTTAGTCACAGGTCCTACTGGTTCAGGTAAAACTGTCTCGCTATATACCTGCCTGAACATATTAAATAAGCCAGGCATCAACATAGCGACTGCTGAAGATCCGGCTGAAATTAATCTTCCCGGTGTTAATCAAGTCAATATCAATGACCGTGCCGGTTTAACTTTTCCAGTCGCATTACGCGCATTTTTACGGCAAGACCCAGACATCATCATGGTGGGTGAAATTCGCGACTTAGAAACAGCCGACATCGCTATCAAAGCAGCGCAAACGGGTCATATGGTGTTGTCGACTCTGCACACGAACGATGCCCCCTCAACGCTCACACGATTACTCAATATGGGTGTTGCTGCTTTCAATATTGCGGCAGCAGTCAATCTGATTACCGCACAACGTTTGGCGCGTCGCCTGTGTAGCTGCAAACAACCGATCGATGTTCCACTCGACATGCTGCTGAATGCGGGTTTTCATGAATCTCAACTCGATGGCTCGCCTTTATATCGCGCAGTCGGTTGTGATCTTTGTGGTGGCAGCGGCTATAAGGGTCGACTGGGTGTGTATC
>JBEGSP010000282.1:0-6233 GCA_041179845.1 Pseudomonadota bacterium | reverse complement strand
CGCCTGTTAATTTGCGTAAGTCTTTGTAGTTTTCCAGTTTTTTCACCGTTGCTGCGTTCCTACCGGCCTGCCGCCGGCGGTCGAGCCAGAACCTCCAGCGACGCAATGCGAAGGAGTGCTGTGTATGAATCTGAAAATCAGTGGGCATCATTTGGAACTAACTCCCCCCTTGAGGGAGTATGTACAAAATAAACTGGAACGAATCAAACGCCATTTCGACAATGTGATTGATATTTCAGTCAAACTTACCGTCGACTCTCTCACAGAAAAAGAAAAACGCCAGCGCGCAGAAATTAATCTGCATACCCGCGGCAAAGATTTTCACGTTGAAAGTGAAGCGCAAGATATGTATGCCGCGATTGATCTGCTCATGGATAAACTGGATCGACAGGTACTAAAGCACAAAGGCCGGATTCAAGATCATCAGCACGAAGGAATACGACGCTACGAAGGTCCGACTGAGGAAATCGCCTGATCACGACAATCAGGAAAACAAAGGGCGCTGCGGCGCCCTTTCTCTTTTTTTAGTACTAATAACAATTCCGAACTATTTTCCTAGATTGGTCGAAATTGACGTCTCACGCGGCAGTTAAATGAAAGACTGACTTTTTCGCTTTTCAATCCCATGACTATGAATGACGCTAAACTTCTGTTTTTTAGACTCTCTCACTAGCTGGGCTTGCTGTCTATCACACCCAACACATCTATAGCCTATGACCGATCTTATTCGCACTCACATCAGCGGCCGTACTGGCGTCATCACACTGAACAGACCAACTGCGCTGAATTCTTTATCGCTTGAGATGGTCAGAGCCATGACTAAGGCTTTGCTTGATTGGCAGAACGATGCTGAAATCTCCGCAGTATTTGTGCACGGTAGCGGCGAAAAAGCGTATTGCGCTGGTGGTGATATTCGCTTTTTCCACGAAAAAGGTAACGCCAACTCCATGCATGGCTCAGCTCTCATCGAGGATTTTTTTACCGAAGAATATGCGCTTAACCACTTAATACACCACTACCCCAAGCCCTATGTTGCGTTAATGGATGGCGTCGTTATGGGCGGCGGTATGGGCATCGCTCAGGCAGGTCCACAAGCGCGCATGCGCATCGTAACTGAACGAACAAAAATGGCGATGCCCGAAGTAGGCATAGGCTTGTTTCCAGATGTCGGCGGCGGACATTTTCTATCGCGCGCGACAGGGCATACGGGAACCTATCTGGGTGTGACAGGTGAAATGATTGCAGCGGCAGACGCGCTGTATGCCAACTTGGCCGATGTGTTTGTACCTTCATCCGAATTACCCGCGCTACACGCTATGGTGGCAGAAGCGCGCGGAGATTTGCGCGAAGCAGTACGTAGCTTTGCTGCGCCTTTTACAGCGCAAGCTGATCCATCACAGTCACGCTTGGCAAAATCGCGCACAGCGATTGAACATCATTTCGCTCTGGATTCGGTGCCAGCTATCTTGGCCTCGCTAGCTACCGACCCGGGTGAATTTGCGACTAAAGCACTAGCGAGTATGCAAAAAAAATCGCCGTTGATGATGTGCGTCACGCTCTCTCAACTGCAACGTGCAGCGTCACTCGATATCGCTGATTGTCTACGTATGGAAAGAACGATGGTCAGACGGTGTTTCGAGCATGGTGAGGTGATCGAAGGAGTTCGCGCATTAGCCATCGACAAAGATCACTCACCTAAGTGGAATCCGGCGAGTCTGCAAGAGGTAACTTCTGAAATGATAGCCGGCTTCTTCGAATCGGCTTGGCCAGCGTATGCTCACCCCTTGAGACACTTAGACTAAAGCGACTAAGGGTATGGCTACGAGTGATACGCCGCACTCACACTATTAGATTTCGTCGACCGCAAATAGTCGGCGGTATTCGCGCATCGCATAGCGATCCGTCATGCCTGCAATGTAATCAGCAACTTTTCTAGCCTGGGCCATTCTATCGTCTCCTGCTATCTGATAATCCAACGGGAGCAATTCTGGGCCGGAGATGAAAATATCAAATAAATCTGTAACGATACGGCGCGCTTTGCTAGTCATACGGTTGACTTGATAATGATGATACAAATTAGTCCGCAAAAATCGCTTAAGCTCTTGCGCTTCTTTCTTCATGTTTTCTGAAAAGGCGATTAGTGGCGGCGCATTTCTAACGTCTTCTATCGTTTTGATTTCAGCGTGACGAATGTTCGAGCGCGATTGCTGAATCAAGTCATCTACTAATGCGTTGATCATGCGTCGAACGGTTTCATTAATTGCACGGCGACCGCTGATACCGGGGAATTGACTTTCGGCTTCATGCCGATAGCGCGCATACAACGTCACTTCATTCAACTGATCAGTCGTTAATAAGCCTGAACGCAAACCATCATCGATGTCGTGATTGTTATACGCGATTTCATCCGCCAGATTAGCCAGCTGAGCTTCTAGCGTCGGTTGCTTACGCTCTATGAATCGACGACCAACATCGCCTAATTGCTGAGCATTCGATAGCGAACAATGCTTGAGTACGCCTTCACGCGTTTCGAACATCAAATTTAAACCATCGAAAGCGCCGTAGCGCTGCTCAAGCGAATCGACGACCCTAAGACTCTGAAGATTATGCTCAAAACCGCCGTAATCCTTCATACATGCATTCAAGGCATCTTGACCGGCATGCCCAAAGGGCGTGTGTCCCAGATCATGCGCTAAAGAGATGGCCTCAACCAAATCTTCATTCAAACGCAAATTGCGTGTGAGAGAGCGTGCAATCTGTGCGACTTCAATACTGTGCGTCAGACGGGTTCTGAATAAATCACCTTCGTGATTAACAAAAACCTGTGTCTTGTATTCCAAGCGCCTGAACGCCGTGGAATGAATAATGCGATCTCGATCACGCTGAAATTCACTGCGAGTAGGAGGCGTTAACTCTGTAAATTGACGTCCTGGCGAGGTGGATGCCAGAGCAGCATAAGGCGCTAGATGCGCTTCGAATTCGGGCATCATCGGGCAGTTTGCACGCACGATGAAAGCGTAGCATCGAGATGATCTGCTGGCGCTGATGTCACCATTGCCTTGCCTAAGGGTTTAAGAAGAATAAATTTAATCTTGCCACCTTCGTTTTTCTTATCGACTTCCATCAGATCTAACCATCTGTCTTTACCAAGATCAGGTGCAACGGTAGGTAAACCTGCCGCTTTAATTAAGGCAACCAGACGATCACGATCAGCTGCGTCCATATAGCCCATGCGTACTGATAAATCCGCCGCCATCACCATACCGCAACCGACGGCTTCGCCATGTAACCACTGGCCATAACCTAAGCCGGCTTCAATGGCATGTCCGAAGGTATGGCCAAAATTCAAAATCGCTCGCAAACCTGTTTCTCGCTCATCTTGACGTACGACCTCAGATTTAATTTCGCACGAACGCTGTATCGCATACGCTAAGGCATGATCATCACGCGCCATCAGTTTGGCCATATTATTTTCTTGCCAGCGGAAAAATTCAGCGTCAATAATGGCACCGTGCTTAATCACCTCGGCTAAACCAGCCGATAGCTCACGCGTGGGCAAGCTCATCAGCGTAGACGTATCTGCAATCACTGACTGCGGCTGATAGAACGCCCCAATCATATTTTTACCCAAGGGATGATTGATCGCTGTTTTACCGCCTACAGATGAATCAACTTGTGCCAGCAAAGTGGTGGGTATCTGCACAAACGGTACACCACGCATGTAGGTTGCCGCTGCAAATCCGGTCAGGTCACCAATCACACCACCGCCCAGCGCTAACAAGGTGGTTTTACGATCGCATTTATTCTCTAGCAGCACATCGAATACCCGCATCAGGTTGTCGATATTTTTCTCTTCTTCACCATCCGGCAGAACGATAGATAAGCAGTGCTTACCCGCAGCAGTCAACATGGCAGATAGCCGCTCCAAATAGAGCGGGGCCACTATGGTGTTGGTAACAATCACTACCCGCGAGCCCGGTATGTAATCCGCAAACTCGGTTTGCTCGAGCAAATGCTTACCAATCACTATGGGATAACTCCGCTCACCCAAATCGACGGTCAGCTTAGCGAATATTTCTGGAGGTGACTTCATGGATGATCTAGCGAACTTTCGTTAGTCGACTCAGACTGATTTTCTGCGGGCAGGGTCTCGGATACATTAGGTAGCTGGCCTAGGATAGTCTGGATTACTGATTGCACGTTAGGGCGGCCGGTCTCGATAATAATATGAGCCACTTCTTGATACAGCGGCGCGCGTTGTTGTGACAACTCTTCGATACGCGCTTTAGGATCGTCAGTCTGTAATAGCGGACGATTACGATCATGGCTGGTTCGTTGAAGAATACTGTTGACCGAAGCGCGAAGGTAAATAACCGTGCCACGTTCTTTAAGCAGCTGGCGGCTTTGTTCATTCAACACCGCACCACCGCCGGTTGCTAATACTATGCCTTCTTGTGCTGTGAGGTCACGAATAACATCGGCCTCGCGCTGACGAAAACTCGCCTCGCCCTCAATCTCAAAGATCCACGGTATGGATGCACCTGTACGCGCCTCGATTTCATGATCGGTATCGACAAAACGCTTATTCAAGCGCTTAGCTAACGCTCGACCTATCGTCGTTTTGCCTGATCCCATCAGGCCGACAAGAAAAATATTAGTAGTTGAATTCAACATGCTTGCCCGCAGCGAGCGTTCGTCGCCGACGATTTCCGCAAGAAAAACCACAGTTTACTGCATTCGCTAAGTCAGGCCAGCGCCAGGAAATCTCCTTGCGGGGATGATTATTTCTCGGCGAGAGAGTCTGAGACTACGCGCGGAGTAATAAATATAAGCAATTCAGTACGATCCCGCGTTTTGGAAGCACTGCGAAAAAGATAACCCAGCACAGGGAGATCGCCAAAAAAAGGGACCTTGTTCACGCCATCAATCTCAGTTTGAGTAAAAATACCGCCTAATACGACTGTGCCTCCATTTTCAACCTGAACATTAGTTTTCACATGTTTAGTATTAATCGCGAAGCTTGAACCTACCGCTACGCCTCGCGAATCTTTGGCCACATCGACGGTCAGAATGATGTTGCCATCGGGAGTGATCTGGGGCGTCACCTCTAATTTGAGGTTGGCTTTCTTAAACTGTATTGAGGTCGCTCCACTACTCGTAGCTTGTTGATACGGTATCTCCTCACCCTGCTCGATAATGGCCGCTTGCTGATCAGCTGTCACGACGCGCGGACTAGAGATAATTTTTCCCTTGCCTTCAGCTTCTAATGCCGAGAGCTCTAGATTCAAAAATCGATTCGCGCCTGCAGAAAATAGGCTGACCGCCAAACTTCCCGGAGTAACACCATTGATAGATCCAGCCGGCATACTGACAAACTGGGAATTTGGAATCAACGATCCCGCTGTAACTGCTACCTGACCAGTCTGCTCGCCCACACCCAAGTAATTACCGGTTAGCGCTAGTCGAGATGATCCAGGTAGATTGATTCCCGGCGTTCCCACACCCCTATTCAAGTCGGTAAATCCCAACTTCACGCCGAGATTTCTACTGAACCTATCATCTGCTTCGACAATACGCGCCTCGATCATCACCTGCCTTGTGGGTATGTCGGTTAGTAATATTAATTTGCGTACTTCATCTAAACGACTCGGTGTGTCGGTAATAAACAATTTATTTGTTCGTGGCTCAGACGAGGCACTGCCACGACGCGACAAAATACTGCCACGCCCTACCTGACCATCCAGACCAAACACCTGACGAAACGCCTCTGCTTTTTGATAATTGAGTTGAAAAGTCTCGGTCACCAAGGGTTCTAGCTCAGAAATTTGCGCGCGCTGCTCGAGCTCTAGACGCTCTTTAGTTAACAACTCATCTTTGGGAGCTATCCAAAGAACGTTGCCGTTCTTGCGCATATCTAAGCCCCTAGCCTGCATCACAATATCCAAAGCCTGATCCCATGGCACATCTTTTAAACGTAAGGTCAACTGACCACTCACACTATCGCTAGCTACGACATTAAATCCCGTAAAGTCAGCAATGACTTGCAGTAAGGCTCTCACTTCAATATTTTGAAAATTTAGCGACAATTTATCGCCACGATAGCCACGTCCTGCATTAGTCGATTTATTCTGCTCAGCTTTAATTGGACGCACTTCGACGACTAAGCGTTTATCGGTTTGCCAGGCCAGATGCTCCCACAGCCCCGTTGGTTCAATTACCATGCGCACCATGTC
>JBEGSP010000281.1:0-4413 GCA_041179845.1 Pseudomonadota bacterium | reverse complement strand
GATTACTCTGGCCGAATTTACTGAATTGGACGTGGTAGATCAGAGAAAAACCTTATTGCCGGTCGATGCCTTGCTAGTTAGCTTGCCAGCTATTCGTTTGAGCGAAGAACTCGCTCAGCGTTTTATGCATGGTCAGCGACTACCTGGGATGGTATGCGCAGCTGCAAAACCGTCCGAAGAGGACGATACATTGATTCGTGTGTATCGTGCTGAGGATGAGGTCTTGCTTGGAGTCGCACTCTTGGATGTGCGAGGCGTGCTCTCGCCGCAGCGATTGGTCTCTGTTACGGCAACGCCGTAAGGCTTGATGGTGATTTCATAACGAAGTCATTAGCGTACTCCATAAGAGTGGTCGTTTATGCGCATACTCTCGTGAACTTGCTGGGTATTTTTCGATCGAATTAACTTTTTACTACGATGCCTTGTTGCTGAACTGGTCGATGATCTCAGGCGCAACTCATTGAAAATTCAAGGAATTTCACGGTTTTGACACGGAAAGATGGTAAACTCTTGGGTTCTCTAAACACCAGCCAAGCACCCTCATGTCCAGTACCGAACAACGCGCATTGCGCAACATCGCCATCATCGCCCACGTTGACCACGGCAAAACCACCTTAGTTGACCAGCTACTCCGCCAGTCCGGCACCTTCCGAGAAAACCAGCAGGTAGATACCCGCGTCATGGATTCCAACGATCTTGAAAAAGAGCGTGGCATTACGATTCTGGCTAAAAACTGCGCGGTGGAATACAAAGGCACTCATATCAATATCGTTGACACCCCCGGTCACGCCGATTTCGGTGGTGAAGTGGAGCGCGTGCTGTCGATGGTTGACTCAGTTTTGCTGTTAGTTGATGCCGTTGAAGGTCCTATGCCACAAACGCGCTTTGTGACGCGTAAGGCGCTGGCTTTGGGTTTAAAGCCTATCGTCGTCGTGAATAAAATTGATCGTCCGGGCGCACGTCCTGAATGGGTGATCAATGCAACCTTTGAACTGTTCGACAAACTCGGTGCTACCGAAGAGCAACTCGATTTCCCTGTGGTGTATGCCTCAGCATTGAATGGTTATGCGAGTCTGGAATCCGATGTGCGTGAAGGGGACATGACTCCCTTGTTTGACGCCGTTCTAAGACACGTACCGGTTCGTGATGATGATCCTGATGGTCCTTTGCAGTTGCAAATTTCATCGCTCGATTATTCGTCGTATGTCGGCAAGATCGGTATTGGCCGTATCAGTCGTGGCCGCGTTAAGGCGCTGCAAGAAGTCGTGATCATGAATGGTCCTGATTCAACGCCTGTTAAAGCACGTATCAATCAAGTATTGAAATTCAAAGGTTTAGAGCGCGAAATCGTGACTGAAGCGTGGGCCGGTGACATCGTACTAATCAATGGTATTGAAGATTTAGGCATTGGCACAACTGTCTGTGCGCCAGATACGCCTGATGCGTTGCCTATGCTGACCGTTGATGAACCCACCTTGACCATGAACTTCATGGTGAATACTTCGCCACTAGCTGGTCGTGAAGGTAAGTTTGTTACCAGCCGTCAGTTGCGCGAACGTTTAGATCGTGAATTGAAGGCTAACGTTGCATTACGCGTTGCGCCGACTGATGACGATACGATTTTTGAAGTATCGGGTCGTGGTGAATTGCACCTGACGATTTTGTTGGAAAACATGCGCCGTGAAGGATACGAGTTGGCTGTATCGCGTCCACGCGTTGTTTTTAAAATGGTCGATGGCGTGCGTCACGAGCCCTTCGAAAATCTCACCGTTGATGTCGAAGAAGCGCATCAGGGTGGCGTGATGGAAGAACTTGGTCGCCGTCGTGGTGACCTGCAAGATATGCAGCCCGATGGTAAAGGCCGTGTGCGTTTGGAATACCGTATGCCTGCTCGCGGGCTGATTGGTTTTCAAGGCGAATTCATGACCCTGACTCGCGGCACAGGTTTGATGAGTCATGTGTTTGATGCATATGGTTTGGTTGATCCAACGAAAGGTGAATTAGCTGGCCGTCGTAACGGTGTGTTGATTTCGCAAGACGATGGCGCCGCGGTTGCTTACGCATTGTGGAAATTGCAGGATCGTGGCCGTATGTTTGTTAGCCACAACGATCCCGTGTATGAAGGCATGATCATTGGTATTCACTCACGCGATAATGATTTGGTGGTGAATCCGATTAAAGGAAAACAGCTCACTAACGTGCGTGCCTCGGGTACGGATGAAGCGGTTCGTTTGGTGCCACCGATTGAGCTAACGTTGGAATACGCCGTTGAGTTTATTGAAGATGATGAGCTCGTCGAAATTACGCCTAAGAGTATTCGTTTACGCAAGCGCTTCTTGAAGGAGCATGAGCGTAAAAAAGCATCACGCGAAGCAGCGTAATAGCAGTGACTGAAAATAAAAAAGCGCCTCAGGGCGCTTTTTTATTGCGGCATAAAAGTTTTTTATTTTATCGATTGAATGACTTCAGCTAGCGTACTGAACAAGGTATCGATTTGTTCGTGGTTGATGATCAGTGGCGGCGAGAGCGCGATGATATCGCCTGTGGTTCGAATCAATAGATTTTTCTCCCAGAAGCAGCGCTCAAAAACTTCATAAGCGCGCGCCGTTGGCTTGCCAGGCAGGGGTTCTAACTCTATACCGCACACCATACCTAAGTTACGTATATCTTTGACATGCGGCAGACCGTTAAGCTGGTGTGCAGCATGCTCAAATGCGGCCGACATACTCGCAGCACGTTCAAATAATTTTTCATCCTTATATACCTGCATCGTTGCGATAGCGGCAGCGCAGGCAAGTGGATGGCCGCTGTAGGTATAGCCGTGATAAAACTCAATCCCATTTTCGGGTGCCGACTGCATAAACACATCGTGTATCGATTGTTTAGCAATAACAGCGCCCATAGGCACCGCTGCATTAGTTAAACCTTTAGCACAGCAAATCAGATCAGGTATAACACCAAAATACTCTGCAGCGAAAGCAGACCCTAAGCGTCCAAAGCCAGTGATAACTTCATCAAAGATTAGCAAGATGCCGTATTTGTCGCAGATAGTGCGTAGCTTTTCTAAATAGCCTTTAGGTGGAATGATGACGCCAGTCGAACCTTGTACCGGTTCAACGATGAGTGCTGCCACTGTCGCAGGGTCATGCAATGCGAGTAATCGCTGTTCAAATTCATCCGCAAGCTCAGCGCCGTGCAAAGGCAAGCCCCGTGAAAACGCATTGCGTGAAATATCCAGCGGATGACGTAAATGATCAACCGCAGATAACGACGGACCAAAATGTTTACGATTGCCCGCAATACCACCGACCGCGATACCGCCAAAGCCTACGCCGTGATAGCCCCGTTCTCGACCTATGAGCTTAGTTCGTAAACTGTCGCCACGCATGCGGTGATACGCGAGCGCCATCTTGAGTGCAGTGTCGACTGATTCGGAGCCGCTATTACAGAAAAAGACACGATTCAATCCGTCCGGTGCCATGTGAGCGAGAGCTGTAGCAGCTTCAAAGGCCTTTGCATGTCCCATTTGAAAAGGGGGTGCAAAATCCATCGTCTTGGCTTGAGCGATGATTTGTTCGGTGATCTTGGGATGGGAGTGACCTGCATTCACACACCATAGTCCCGCGGTGCCGTCCAGAATTTGGCGACCATCTTCAGCGGTGTAATACATACCTGCAGCCGCCTTCATTAAGCGTGGTCGCGTCTTGAATTGCCGATTGGCGGTGAATGGCATCCAGTAGTGAGAGGTATCTATGGGCATCGTGTCGTCTCCGCGAGCAAAGTGCCCACACTTTACTGCAAATTGTCGGGGCCTCGCCGGCACCGGTACAATGCGTTCTGTCGCATTGCATCAAATATCAACCTCTGTGAATCGTTCAACTACTCTACCCCTGCGCCGACTTTCAGTTGCTCCAATGATGGATTGGACTGATCGTCATTGCCGCATGTTTCATCGTCAGATCACACGGCACACCTGGCTCTACACCGAGATGGTCACGACCGGCGCCATTATTCATGGTGACAAGTCGCGCCATTTAGATTTCAACGAAGAAGAACATCCGGTTGCTTTGCAATTGGGTGGAAGTGAGCCAGATGATCTTGCGATCAGCGCTAAATTCGGTGAGCAGTGGGGCTATGACGAAATCAATTTAAATTGCGGCTGTCCATCGGAGCGTGTTCAACGTGGGGCGTTTGGTGCGTGTCTGATGGCTGAGCCAGCACTTGTCGCCGATTGTGTCAAAGCGATGCGTGATGCTGTCAGCATCGATGTCACTGTTAAACATCGCATCGGTATCGATGACATTGATTCGTATGATTTTGTAAGAGATTTTGTGGGTGTCGTCGCACAAGCGGGTTGTAAAACGTTTATTGTTCATGCGCGTAACGCAGTACTTAAAGGTCTGAGTCCTAAAG
>JBEGSP010000280.1:0-3840 GCA_041179845.1 Pseudomonadota bacterium | reverse complement strand
TAAGTACTTCAAAGTAATTCAAAGTAAGCCAACGAAATTCGTATTCATTAGGCTTAACTTCTCTTAGCTCTTACCGCGTATTCCCAGTCGATTGAGCAAAGCGCGATCGTCTTCAACGTCGGGATTACCGGTAACGAGTAATTTGTCACCGTAAAAAATCGAATTCGCGCCCGCCAGATAACACAGGGTCTGAATACCCTCACCTAACTGACGTCGTCCCGCAGACAAACGCACACGTGCTTTAGGCATGGTGATACGAGCTACCGCAATGGTACGAACAAACTCCAGCGGATCAAGCGCTGCTTGCTCAGCCAAAGGTGTGCCTTCCACCGCGACTAAATGATTGATAGGTACCGACTCGGGATAAGGATTTAAATTCGCTAGTTGCGAAATCAAACCCGCACGTTGTTCTCGCGTTTCGCCCATGCCGACGATACCGCCGCAACACACTTTCAATCCTGCTTCGCGCACATGCTCTAGTGTGTCTAGTCGATCTTGATAATCGCGCGTGCTGATGATGTCGCCATAAAATTCCGGCGCGGTATCCAGATTGTGGTTGTAGTAATCCAAACCAGCATTACGCAAACGCTCGGCTTGCTCTTCTTTCAGCATACCCAAAGTGGCACACGTCTCCATGCCTAAGGCCTTAACGGCTTTAACCATGTCTTCAACCGTATCCAGATCACGATCTTTCGGAGCTCGCCAAGCGGCCCCCATACAAAAGCGTGTCGCACCACTATCTTTAGCCGCCTGCGCTGCTGCGATAACTTCTTCTAGCGGCATCATTTTTTCTGCCGTCACGCCGGTATCGTAATGCGCCGATTGCGGACAATAACCACAATCTTCCGGGCAACCACCGGTCTTAATCGACAACAGCGTAGCTAGCTCAACTTCATTCGCATCGAAATGCTCGCGGTGTATTTTTTGTGCGCGCCACAGCAAATCATTGAAAGGAAGTTCAAAAAGTTTCACCACTTCAGACACAGGCCAAATATCGCGAGCTGCAGCCAACGTCGCAATTTTGTTACGAGCAGCGTGAAAGGTAATAGGTTGCGATGACATGCATGAATCCTGTGTAAATAAGATCAATAATTATAGTTAAAGACTATCTCGGCCAATTGGGTAACTGCGAAAAATCCAGCTTATCGACCACAAGCGCCGCAGATGGTACTGGCATCCACGGCAAACTACCCAAGCAAGGGGCAGGCAAACGCTCACGCAAAGCTTCTATGTTGGCGGCCTGATGCGGCATTGCCGGATCAATCTGGTTAACAACCCACCCTGCCAAACGTAAACCTCGGGCAGCGATCGCCTCAGCGGTCAGAAAGGCATGATTCAAACAACCTAAACGTAGACCAACCACGAGGATAACATCAAGCTGCAATCGTGCTGCGATGTCGGCCGTGTCGGTCTGCGGTGTCAGCGGGACACAAAAACCACCTACGCCCTCAACGATCACGGCCTCGGTCTGGGCACGAATCTGCTCGAAAGCCGTAAAAATAGTGGCCGGATTAATGTGCTGGTCTTCCAACGCAGCGGCCACATGCGGAGCGGCGGCTTCTTTAAATAAATAAGGTGAAATCAAATGCGTAGGGACGATCACATTCGCTTCGCTACTCAAGAGAGCAACATCCTCATTCCATAGTGTCCCATCGCGCAACTCCGCGCCAGCAGCTACGGGTTTCATCCCCGCCACCTTCAAACCATGATTCGCCAGACTGCGAATCAACGCTGCTGACACTAATGTCTTACCCACATTGGTGTCGGTTCCAGTGACAAAATAATCCACTCTACTCATCATGACGACGTTACCTCGAGTGCGTTAACGTGGCTAGCTAATTGCGCTACCTGATCATGCGTATGCGCCGCAGATAACGTAACGCGTAATCGCGCAGTGCCTAAAGGAACCGTCGGCGGTCGCACTGAACCCACCCAAAAACCATGCTCGCGCAGTTGATGGGCAGCTGCCATCGTACGAGCGTTATCACCAATCAGCACTGGTTGTATCGGTGTCTCGGATTCAAGCATTTGCCAATGATTTAGATTAATGGCCGATTTCCATTGAGTGATACGTTCATTTAATACAGCTCGACGACGTAGCCCCTCTTCGCCCGCAATAATTTCAAGACTCGTTAGCAATGCATGCGCTAACGCCGGTGGCGATGCGGTTGAATAAATATACGGACGCGCGCGTTGGATTAGCCATTCAATGATGGTTTCATGCGCTGCAATGAAAGCCCCAGCGACACCGGCCGCTTTACTCAACGTACCAATCAAAATCAGTCGCTCAGAACGAAGAGAAAAATGTTCGATCAAACCGCGCCCTTGTTTGCCCAGTACACCAAAACCATGCGCATCATCGACGATCAACCACGCATTATGCAATTCACACAGACGCACTATCTCAGTCAACGGCGCGATATCGCCATCCATACTAAACACGCCATCGGTAACGATGAGTTTGCGCTCAGCGGTACTGGAAGCCAACATCACACTCAAGGCCGTCAGATCGCGATGCGGGTAGATACTGACTTTTGCGCGCGACAAACGCGCAGCATCAATGAGCGATGCGTGGTTCAATGCTTCAGAAAAAATTTCAGAATGAGTATCCGCCAGGGCTGTAATAACCGCCAGATTGGCCATGTAACCACTAGACAAATACAGCGCGCGACCTGATGTTATGTAAGGCGAAAAAAAATCGGCCAGAGCATTTTCAAGTTTTTCGTGCGCGCGTGAATGGCCGCTAATCAGATGTGATGCACCACTACCCGCACCGTAAATTGACGCGCCTTCACGTAAGGCTTCGATCACCAGCGGGTCGGCGGCTAAGCCCAGATAGTCATTACTACAAAATGCAATCAGCTCACGACCATCAACGTGCATTCGAGGAGCACTGGGTGTCTCGGTATTCCACCGCCTACGCCACAACTGCTGCTGCTTCAGACTATCCAGCTGCTGTTTTAAAACCGCCAGCATCGATGTCTCACTTGTCATGAGTAATATCGACTAACCAGCTAGGTTTACGCTTTTGCAAAAACGCCTGAACACCTTCTTTGCCCTGCGCAGAACTACGAATATCTGCAATGCGACGCACCGTTTCAGCGATCAACTCATGATCAATAGGCGCGCAAGAAACATCGCGCATTAAACGTTTAGCTTCATCCATCGCATGCGGACTACATGACAGTAAGGCGTGGGTAAATTTTTCTACTTCATGGTCAAGTTGATTGTCATCAGCTACCTCATGAACCAAACCTATGCGCTTAGCTTCATGGGCGTCAAAGCGTTCAGCGGTCAGAAAATAGCGCCGCGCTTGACGCTCACCCATGGCACGAATCACATACGGTGAAATCGTCGCAGGTATCAAACCCAGTCTCACTTCAGACAAACAAAAACCTGCTGAGGTACTCGCTACCACCATATCGCAGGCAGCAACCAGACCAATACCACCCGCATAGCAATCACCCTGCACGCGTGCCACGACCGGCTTGGTGCTGGAATAAATAACACGCATCATTTCAGCTAAAGCGGCAGCATCGGATAAATTTTCTTCATCGGTATGCGAAGCCATTTTTTTCATCCAATTCAGATCAGCGCCAGCACAAAATGCCGTGCCACGCGCTGCCAGCACAATCACTCTCACCTGCTGATCTTTATCCAGACGACGAAACGCCAGCGTGATTTCTTCAATAGCTTGTTCGTTAAAGGCATTGCGCACATCGGGACGATTCAACCACACGGTAGCAACTAAGCCTTGATGATCGATTTCTATCGTCTGAAAAGACATATGCGTCTCCAAGCGTGAAGGGATGACATTACAAAAAAACGTCAGCTTGATTT
>JBEGSP010000279.1:0-5464 GCA_041179845.1 Pseudomonadota bacterium | reverse complement strand
GCCAAGACATGGTGGACGCCTGCCTTAAGCTAGGCGTGAATGTAATGACCGCGCACTGGGAAATGACTCTTGGCGACAAGCGCGTTCAAGAAATTGTTGATAAAGATTTTGCAGGGCGCATAGATTTCGTTGCGCAGAATATTCAGACCACGGATTTTGGTGATCAGGTGTTCGCTCCGTATACCATCAAGCAGATGAATGGCGTGCAAGTTGCCATTATCGGACAGGCTTTCCCTTACACACCAATTGCCAATCCCCGCTATATGGTGCCGGACTGGAGGTTCGGAGTACAGGAAGAGCAGTTGCAGAAGAGGGTGGACGAGGTTCGCTCTAAAGGCGCGCAGGCAGTTGTTCTGCTGTCGCACAATGGCATGGATGTAGACCTGAAGCTCGCCTCGCGCGTGCGAGGTCTTGATGCCATTCTTGGAGGACACACGCATGACGGTATGCCGCAGCCGGTTATCGTTAGTAATGGTGGCGGAAAGACGATTGTCACCAATGCAGGGAGCAACGGTAAATTTCTTGCGGTTCTAGATTTCGATGTCAGAGGTGGCAGGGTACAAGATTATCGTTATCGTCTATTGCCAGTGCTGTCCAATTTTTTGCCACCAGATCCTCAGATGCAAACTCTGATAGGGAAGATACGTGCACCCTACGAGAAAAAACTTGCTGAGCCTTTGGCAATCACTGAGGGCACTCTCTACAGAAGAGGCAATTTCAATGGCACTTTTGATCAGCTGATTGTGGACGCACTCATGGAGGTCAAGGGTGCCGACTTAGCTTTCTCACCTGGTTTTCGATGGGGTACGTCGCTTTTGCCAAACAGCACCATTCTAATGGAGCATCTGCTCGATCAGACCGCTACGACGTACTCGTACTCTACGCTCACCGAAATGAAAGGCGAGACCATCAAAGCGGTGTTGGAAGATGTTGCTGACAATCTGTTCAATCCCGATCCGTATTACCAGCAAGGCGGTGATATGGTGCGCGTGGGGGGTATGAGTTATGCAATCGAACCAAACGCTAAAATCGGCTCGCGTATTCAGGACATGCGGCTCAAAGGTAAGCCCATTGAAGCGGACAAGATCTACAAGGTAGCGGGCTGGGCCCCGGTTGCTGAAGGGGCCACGGGCGAGCCTGTGTGGGATGTCGTGGCACACTGGTTGCGCAGCCAAAAAAGAATTAGTCCACGCATACCTAACACACCAAAAATTCTCGGTATTTCTGGTAACCCGGGCATGATTACATAAAATCCCACCAATATTAAAGTAACAAGTATGCTGAAATTATTCTTTCGAATGCTTTTACCGCTGGCATTAATGTCTTCAGCGTCACCTTTGTGGGCCTTTGACGCAAGCAAAGTGCCACCCATTAAGCAAACATCTGCAGGTCTGTATCTCGATGCGCGAGAGGCTTATGCGCTAAAAGATAAACTAGGTAGCAATGCGCTATTTATCGATATTCGTACGCGTAGCGAAGTCGCGTATCTCGGCATGCCGCAAGCTGTGGATGTACATATACCTTACATGGAGCATCCTTTTGATGCCCCTTGGGATGACAAGAATGCGCGTTTCCTTCTTGAGCCTAATAATGATTTTGGTCCTGAACTAGCCCGCAGGATGTCGGAGAAGCATCTCGATAAATCGTCCGTCATAATTCTAATGTGTCGATCTGGCGATCGAAGCGCTAAAGCTGCCAATCTATTGGCTGATCTGGGATATCGGCAGGTTTACACTGTTGTCGACGGATTTGAGGGCGACCTCGTCGCTTCTGGTCCACAATCAGGGCAGCGTCTGGTAAACGGATGGAAAAATGCCGGGCTGCCTTGGAGCTACAAACTAGACAAAGTTCGTCTTTACTTTCCCAAAAACTAAGTGAGGCTGGACTTTCGCCCAGGGAAATGCAATCGTTCTAACAAACCAATTCAACTAAGGCTCTTAATTTATTTGGATTAGTGTGCAAGGCGGCCTTCGTTGTAACAAACAAAGCTGCGCTTGCTAGAGCAAATCCAATAGGCATATGAGCGTAATGAATTAAACCTAATACTTGTTTTACGGTCCTTAACTGATAAAGCTTAGCTCCATAATGAGAGTTGAATCGTAACTTCAGCAAGCCTGTTTAGTTTCCAGAAAAAGGTTATCGTTTGCACTGTCGGGCGTTGACCAACAAAACTTAAGCCTACTAATTTGTTGGGCACTTTGTTGGGCATTTTTTCGGCTTTGGACCCCTAGGAAGCAAAAAACCAATCCGAGGATTGGTCTAAGTTCTTGATTTTATTGGTCGGGGCGGCGGGATTCGAACTCGCGACCCCTTGCACCCCATGCAAGTGCGCTACCAGGCTGCGCCACGCCCCGACTAACCGCAGATTATATCAGAGGCATGACGCCTTGAATTCTCTAGTGAAGATGCCCAGTGTTTTGACCTATATCTTCAGGCATCTCTGCATGAACCATTTCTTCTGCAGAATCGCAAAATAAAGGCGCACCACAATCATCACAAAATTCAGGAGAAAAAACGGTATCTGCATTGTGTATTTTGGTCACGCCAGCTTCACGTAAGGAAGCGACAATTTGCTGGAGTGGAGATAGTGGTGGAGGTAGCCCAGGCCGACGTGTCACGTCGACGGGCACTTCATCTTCAGCACTTTCTTCATCATAGAGAGGCCAGACCACGCCGTAATACACATCTGAATTGTTACTTAGACTAAAACTAATCCTGTATTCATCGACCCTCATGGCGTTGGCTTGATCTCCAATCGCAGCAACAATAGCTGAGAGTTGATTGGCTTCAACCGATAGTGAGTGAGTTAGGTAGTGAACAGCGGCTTTAAGCGAAACGGGCCGCACCGCTTTGTCGGCTTCGCGACACGCAACGTAATACGAATCGGGTAGCAGCAAATCTATGCCACAACCTGGTAGGAGAACTTGTACGTTTGGGCCAGCTTGCGTTTGCCATTGCTCGAGAACGTTACGGCGACTGAGTTGCGTATTAATGCCCGCTTCCTCTTCTTCCCAACGCAGCAAGGGTTTTTTTATCTCGGCAGCCACGGCAATCAGTAGGTAGCGGGTATCAGCAAGGAACGGCGCTGTTTCGGGCAGTTCAGTGGGAAGTTGTAAAGTCTTTCCATGTAATGCGGCATCGACCATACGACGTGTGAGTAAAAACGTGTCGCAGTAACTGCGGGGTAGTTGATCGATAGAGAATAGGGCGGGAGCTAGCGCAGCTTGCGTTCCTTGCGCCATGATGTGGCCATGGAGATGAGCCAACACGGTTTGGATCTGTGCAGCAGATATCTGCCCAGAAGGAATCGCGTACCGAGTCCAGGCAATGATAGGAACAGCGAGTAATAATCCTTTGTACACCTTACCATCATGGGTTTGGGTACAACTTGAGCTACTGGTTTCAACACCATCGAGCAGCACTTCATAGGCCAAAGGATCGGTATGGAATAAATGATCAAGTGCGCTATCAATCGCCTGCTGTTGGTTGTTACCCAAGAGTTTTTCTAGGCTTTGATCAATAAGATTTTCCCAGTGACGGCGTTCCAGTCGACTGCCTGACGTGGCCAGCGATTGAGCTAAGGTCGCTAGATTTTGGCTATCCGCTGAAAATTTTCTCGTAGGAGTTTTGAGCGAGCGACGCATAGTCATGTTCCGGTTGATGGGCAACGTACAGAAGGTCGATTGCACCGCAAATTGGCTAGCTCACAACTAACCTGGGATGAGTTACGTTTGCAGCGACTGATCGGAACAAGATTGTAAAGTAAAGCAGGGCGTTTGAAATTAACGCCCTGTTAACAATGGCGACACTAGGCCGCCATTGACTCATACGATTTATTTTTTCTCTTCTGTTGTAGTCGCCGCTGGAGCCGCTGCTGCAGGTGCATCAGCAGGTGTAGTGGCTGCAGCCGGAGCAGTGGCTGGAGCAGCGTGTTCAGCCTGGCCTCCCGATTCGCCTTGCATATCGACTTTATCTCCCATTTTAAAGACAAGAGTTAGAGCGACCGCTGCAAAAATGATGAAAGCAACTAGGATTTTCCACATGATGATGTCCGTACCTAAAAAGAATGAGTACTAAAAAATACTCGGATAGCGTTCGGTACTATCCGAGTAGCTGTGTAGCCTTAGGCTGCCAGAAGCTGGCGCAGCACGAAAGGCAAAATACCGCCGTGACGATAGTAGTCCACCTCAATCGGTGTATCGATACGCAGTAATACCTTCACTTGTTGGCTCTGTCCGTTAGCGCGCTTAATGACCAAAGTTACTTCTTGTTGTGGCTTGATGTCGTGTTCAAGACCGATCAGATCGAAGCTTTCTGCACCAGTGATCTTGAGCGTATCCACGCTATCGTTACCGATAAATTGCAATGGCAATACACCCATACCGACTAAGTTAGAACGATGAATTCGCTCGAATGAACGTGCAACTACAGCTTTAACTCCGAGCAGTTGTGTGCCTTTAGCCGCCCAGTCACGTGATGAACCTGTGCCATATTCTTCGCCAGCGAAAATCATGGTTGGGACATCATCCGCAATGTATTTCATTGCGGCGTCATAAATAGACATTTCTTGACCGCTAGGCTGATGGAGAGTGATACCACCTTCAACACGAGCGCCATCAGGTTTTGCAGGAATCATCAAATTCTTGATACGGACATTGGCGAACGTACCGCGCATCATGATTTCGTGATTGCCGCGACGTGAGCCATACGAATTAAAGTCAGCTTTCAATACGCCGTTCTCTTGCAGCCATTTACCAGCGGGACTCGATTCTTTGATCGATCCTGCAGGAGAAATATGATCGGTAGTGATTGAGTCGCCGAATACACCGAGTGCTCGAGCAGATTGAATACCCGTTGCAGCCGCTTTTGGTTGCATCGAAAAGTTTTCAAAGAAGGGCGGCTCAGCAATATAAGTTGATTTTGGCCAGTTGTAGATTTGACCTTCGGCGACACCGGTGATGTCTTCCCATAACTTACCTGGCGCACCTTTCACATCAGCGTAATTGGCTTTGAATGTTTTTGCATTCATAGCGAATTTCATCAGCTTCTGAATTTCTGCACTGGTTGGCCACACATCACCGATATAAACGTCTTGACCATTCTTACCTTTACCCAAAGGTTGAGTCATAAGGTCAGTCGTTACATTACCCGCGATGGCATAGGCGACGACCAGCGGTGGTGAGGCTAAAAAGTTTGCGCGAATGTTAGGATGAATACGCGCTTCGAAATTACGGTTGCCCGATAACACAGCCGTAGCGACCACATCGTTTTTGACGATAGCTTCATTCATCGCTGGTGTGAGATCACCTGCGTTACCGATACAGGTGGTGCAACCATACGCAGTTACGCCGAAACCCAGCTCTTCGAGGTAAGGCATTAGGCCCGCTGCTTCGAGATATTTAGTCACAACGCGCGATCCGGGAGCAAGTGATGTCTTGATGTGCGGTGACACTTTTAAACCAAG
>JBEGSP010000278.1:0-3452 GCA_041179845.1 Pseudomonadota bacterium | reverse complement strand
TCATCTTGAATTATGTGAGGCCGTCGATGCTGATGGTATACATGTGGGTGGTACCGATGCATCAGTAGCTAGCATGCGCGCACGACTCGGGTCATCAAAAATAGTGGGCGCTTCCTGTTATGGTGATATGCAGCTGGCGCGCGACGCACAGGCTTCGGGAGCAAGCTACGTAGCCTTTGGTGGGTTTTATCCTTCACGCGTAAAAAAATATGCCGTAACCACGGCCCCCAACATTATTAATCTAGCGTTGAATGAATTAAATCTTCCTATCTGCGTTATCGGTGGTATGACGCCAGAAAATAGTCGCGTATTGATCGAGCATGGCGCGCACATGGTGGCAGCGATTAGTAGCGTTTACTCAGCAGATGATCCGCACGCAGCTGCCACAAATTTTTCTCAAATGTTTCGATAATCGGCCACTCGATTTGATTATCAAATAGCACTACATCAAAATTCCTCCTCACTTAATGACGATTTCTTAATCGTCTATTTCTTTGTTATGAGTTTTATTTTTTCGTATTGATTTAAACGAAAAAAGGAACTTGTTGCACTATCTTGCTACTCATCGGCATCCTCGTTTGCGAACACTAATTAATGAATTAGTGTTACGTGAGCTTTAAATTGTTGATGATGAAGGAGCCTTAATTGGCTAATCAATTAGCCGACTTGCAGCATCTGATTCGTCAGTTGGGTCCAAATCTTCCAGACATTTCAACTATCACCGAAGAAGATTTGGATAGCTGGCAAATAATATTCAATACAGGTTTTTCATTGCACATCCGCTGGCAAGAAAACCCTGAGAGAGTGCTTTTGTATTGTGCTATAGGCCAGCCTGTTGAAGCTCAGCGCGAAAAAATATTTGCTCGCCTTTTATATATGAATCTATTACTGCAAGGTGTGGCCAATGTGAAACTGGCACTTAATTTACCTGAGCATGATGTGATATTGATCGGGGAGATTGAGTCGAATCCTCTGACCCTAGAAATATTACAGGTAGAAATATCAGACTACTTGCGCTTTGCCGCGCATTTTTCTGAGTTAATCAATAAATCAGAAATTGATACTGAAGAAGTAGATTCATTGCACGCGATGAATCTTGACTTATTAAGAGCTTAATTTTTAACAGATAGAAGGGATAATTATGACAACAGCTGCTGCCACTACAGCAACAAATTCAGCTCGTATATTAACTCCTACAGCTGAATATTTCCCTCACGATGGCGCAGCTTTTGCCAGGCTGAGTCCAAACAAGAGTTTGAGAAATGCAGCGATCATCTATGAATCAATTAAAAATCTTCCTGATGAAACTGCAGTGCGGGGCGATTTTGATCAAAAGTCACGACCTTTCATTTTTTTCCCTGAGGCATTAAAAGACAAAGAAATTAAAAATTTGACTGCAATTGCATCAAAAAATATCGAAGCAAATAGAAAAGAAATGAAAAGTTTTTTGTTATCGATTGCCTCTGATGGATTTAATCTTGAAAGGTCACATATTCAAGTCAGAAAAGCATCAATCGAACTCTTGCATAACTGCACACGAACGATGGGTTTACAAAAAGATTTTATGGTGGGTGATATCAAAGAATCGCTTAAAACTCTCACCAAAGTTTACTATGCAGATCAGCTACACAAGAAGACATCGCCACATCGGCTGTTAGGTAAACAAATTTCTAAAATACAAAATAAACGACTGCGAGAGTTTATTGCTATACCTGGGCATACTGCGCTCGACATATGTGCAGCATTGAGAAAAGATCATGTAGGAAAATACGATACACGGCCTGAAATGGCATTTTATTCCATTAAATTAATAGTTAAAAGTTTTTTGAATCAAGAAAATTCATCATCAAAATCCTTAGCAAATTTTCTGCGTCAAAATGCTTTTGATCCGGACGCCCAATTTTTTGCCAAGCGCTGGATAGCTATCACTTTCCCAAAAATGACAGACGAGCGTGTACAGTTTTCAACCGAGCCTTGGGCTAAAGAGTTAGACCGCATTTGTGAAATTATCGTTAAATCAAATCGACGTAGTACCCAGTTAAAGCCCATTGCTTCATCAGGCGCAGAAGAAGTGAGCGCTCAGATAGTTTCACAACGTAGCGAACCGAAACTTCTAGTTTTACCGAAACCGGATAAGCTAGTCTACTCAAGCCTAAATTCAGAAGATACTGACGATACATCTTCTTTCCCCAGTTCGCCCTATCAGTCGGCTCAAATAAAATCTTCATCTGCAAGATCGTCTACCGCAGCTTCCTTACTTGCAACCCCAACGTTTGCACATGCTTCAGAAAATTCGAATCCTGTATTTACAAAAGACCCCATATCCGGTGATTTACAGAACGAGTCTGAGCAGGAAGAGATGGATAATGCGCAATCTACCTTGTCACCAACAGCCATAAATAAGTTAAGCGTGGCGCTTTATGAAAAATTCAACTATCAATCGATGGTAATAAGCTCCCAATTCTTGCCGATTCAAGAATCCGATGATGGTGTTGAGAACAGTGAACGCCAGCCATTGTTGAACGATGTACCGGATGAGAGCGACCAAGTGATCGAAAACTCGAATGGAGAAGAAAAATTGTAATTCACACATCAGCAAATAATTGGGTTGGAGATTGAAGCATTGATTGCTTGCGTCAGCATATAATCGAGGAATGCATAATCTCCTGCTCCACCTCAATCCCGAACAACTCGCTGCCGTTACACTACCCGCCCAGCCGGCGCTCATACTCGCTGGTGCGGGCTCTGGTAAAACCCGAGTACTCACCACCCGCATAGCTTGGCTAATACAAACTTCGCAAGTCTCTCCAGCGGGAGTGTTAGCCGTCACCTTTACCAATAAAGCCGCCAAGGAAATGCAGGCGCGCTTATCGACAATGTTGCCTATCAATACACGCGGTATGTGGATAGGCACGTTCCATGGTCTGTGTAACCGTTTGCTCAGAGCTCACTATCGTGATGCCGCGCTGCCTCAGACATTTCAGATTCTGGATTCTCAAGATCAGATGTCGGCTATCAAGCGACTGCTCAAGCGTTTGAATGTAGACGATGAAAAATACCCGGCCAAGCACTTGATGTACTTTATCAATAGCGCAAAAGATCAAGGACTCAGAGCCTCTGATGTCGAAGCGAGTGATGATTATCAGCGTAAATTTGCTGAGCTGTACGCAGCCTACGATGATCAGTGCCAGCGTGAAGGTGTGGTCGATTTTGCTGAGCTTTTGCTTCGTAGTTACGAATTACTCACTCGTAATCAGCCCCTGCGTGAACATTATCAGGCGCGCTTTAAGCACATACTGGTTGACGAGTTTCAGGATACAAATGACCTTCAATATAAATGGCTGAAATTATTGGCGGGTACGCAAGGTGCTGTATTTGCTGTTGGCGATGATGATCAAAGTATCTACGCATTTCGGGGTGCGAATGTGGGCAACATGTCGGCTTTCGAGCGC
>JBEGSP010000277.1:0-7363 GCA_041179845.1 Pseudomonadota bacterium | reverse complement strand
CACCAGCAGGTGTTGCTCCGCGTTCGCGTGTGAAATCGTCTATTCCGTCATTTTTGATGATGGGTCGCGACGGCTAAACCCGTAGTACAGGCTCAAGCTTCCGCTTCGAGCCTTGAGCAGTTAATCCTCTAGCAGTTTATTAAACCACCACTTATTTTTTGTCTTCGCCGCCCGGCGGAGGCGGTGGTGGTGGTGTGCCGTAAAGTAGCGCAGCCACTCTAGGATTTTCTGCAGCAATCGCCTCAAGTAATGAATCCACCACCGAAGCTAGTTTGGCTGAATCCGCTGTGCCCATCCATTGGGAGCGGTTATTTCTAATCATCAGTAGTTGTTCTACCGAGCACTGCTTGGACCGTTGCTGCAGCCAGCTGAGTGCACGCGAGCGGCGCTTGGTCACGTCTTGCTCATCAATACCTATAGCTCGAAATTCAGCAACCACGCAGGGTGGTCCGTCTGCCTTGACCGGTTTGGCAGCAGCACCATCATCGGCAGTGCCCGCTGCTGTAGCGGCAGCAGGTGAGGCCGGTGCTGCTGGTTTTTTTGCATCGGGCTTGGTATCGGCTACTGCAGGCGTTGCGGGCTTAGCAGAAGCGTCTGCAGGTTTTTTAGCATCGGTGCTAGCAGCAGGTGCAGCGGCAGGTTTGGCCGCAGCTGATTTCGCATCAACCTTCGACGTATCTGCTTTGGGGTCAGTCTTAGCGTCGGCGGGTTTGCTAGCAGCGGGAGTCGCCGCAGCCGCCGCCGGGGCGTTTTGACCGTATGCAGATGACATCGCTAGCGCCAGTAAAAGAAACATAGGCGTGGTGGTAAAGACGCGCATGCCACTTATCCTTTGGGTGTTTGATCTTGGTACAAGATGGTGATGCTGATGCGACGGTTACGTGGGTCGGCTGGATTATTCGGAACGTAAGGTACGGTATCAGCTACGCCTTCTATGCGATAAAAGCGACTCGGTGGCAGACCCGCTTCAGCAAGTAAACGTCGCGTTGCTTCAGCCCGCATGCCCGATAGCGACCAGTTGCTATTAACACCATCGTCATAGGCCAAACTATCTGTGTGGCCGCGCACCGCCACCTTATTGGGCATAGTCGCGAGCGACTTGGCGACTTCACGAATTAAGGTGAATGCTTTCGATTGCATTTTGTTGGTACCCAGACCAAACATAGAGAAATCGGCCTTGTCGATGATTTCAATACGCAGACCATCTTTTTCGCGGATGAACTTAACCTGATCTTTAATCTTCTCTAGCTCTTTGTTCATCGAGAGTTTTTCTTTGACTTCCTGCTCTAGCTTGTCAAAATTTTTCTGATCAGTTTCGGCGGCGATTTTCGCGCGTTCTTCAGCTGAAATTTCTTCCGGATTTTTATTCTTGGTTTCGTCTTTGGTTTTGCCATCGCCCGATTGCGTACCAGCCTCTGAGCGTGGCGTCTCGCGATTCAAGAAACTCGTCGTTTTACCTGCATACGGCATGGCGTCGCTGTCCATGACCGAAAAGCCGCCGATCAAGCCGCCAGGTCCTGGACGTTCACCCATCGCGACCGCACTATGCGACGTTGGTCTGAAGTAGTCGGCGATACTTTTTCTCTGGCTATCGTTGGTTGCACCAAGCAGCCACATGAGCAGAAAGAAGGCCATCATGGCCGTCATCATGTCGGCCAGCGCAATTTTCCACGCACCACCATGCGCACCCGCATGGTCGGCATCCAACTTTTTCTTTTTGATTATGGGTTCGGGGCCAGCAGGCGCAGCCGCTTCCTCCTCGACGGGAAGACCTTCCTCGTCGGGGTCGACATTGGCATTCTCTTTTACTTCTTCTGCTTTTGCTTCTTCGTCAGCCATCGCGCTTTCTCATGCAGACTTGTCGGCTTATATATCGACTGATGCCGCTTAAAATGAAGCCACATCCATCGCTATTCAGCGACTGTGGTGTGGGCGTATCCTTTATGAAACATAATACCGCACATATTTCCCCAAAGCACACTTTCCAGTCCATCTGACACCCATGACTTTTCGTGATCTAGCCATGTCGTTCGCTCTAATCTGGGCCTGTTTCTGGGGCGGTACGGTGGCGCAAGCGCGCAACCCAAGCCCGCCCGAGGCTAATCCCGAAGCGGCTACGGGCGTCACTGAGACCGCATTAGTCCGATCAAAACGCTGGATGGCTGCTGCTGCCAATCCCTTGGCAACGCGAACCGGGGATCAAATTCTGCGTGAAGGTGGCTCGGCGGTGGACGCGGCGATTGCCATGCAATTAGTGCTGGCGCTGGTTGAGCCGCAATCCTCAGGTTTGGGTGGTGGGGCTTTTCTGTTGACCTATAACGCGGCGAATGGTCGGGTGCAAAGCTATGACGGTCGTGAGACTGCGCCGGCGGCAGCCGACACCAATCGTTTTTTGAGCGATGGCAAAGCGATGTCTTTTAACGCGGCGGTGAATAGCGGCAAATCGGTCGGAACTCCGGGGCTGCTGCGCATGCTAGAACTGGCGCATCGCCGGCATGGTCGCTTAGCGTGGGCACGCTTGTTTACGCCCGCTATTGAGTTGGCCGAGCAGGGTTTTCCCGTGTCGCCACGGCTTCATGCGCAAATTGCAGGTAATCGCGATTTGTTTGCGCAACAAAGCGCACGTGAATATTTTTATCCTGCTGGCGAGCCTGCTCCCATTGGATATGTTTTGAAAAATCCGCAACTAGCGGAGGTGCTGCGCCATGTTGCTAGCCAAGGTGTCGATGTTTTTTATCAAGGTGAGATTGCTCAGGCGATCGTTGATGCTGTGCATGCACATACTCAAGCGGGTGACTTGAGTTTGGATGATTTGAAAAAATATCAAGCGAAAGAGCGCGTACCGGTTTGCAGCAACTACAAGCAACTACGTTTGTGTGGCATGGGTCCGCCTTCTTCAGGTGGCATTGCCGTGCTGCAGATGTTGGGCATGTTAGAGCAGCATCAGATGGATCAAATGATGCCTATGTCGCTGGAGGCTGTGCATTATTTTTCAGAGGCTGGGCGCTTGGCGTTTGCTGATCGTGAGCGTTATGTAGCGGATCCCGATTTCATGTCGGTACCGGTGACTCATTTGCTAGATCCTAAGTATTTGCGATCACGCGGAGCGCACATTGATAGTCGTGTCAGCATGGGTGTTGCCTTCCCTGGTGAAGTAATAAATTTGCTAAAGAAACGCGGCGCTGACAATGCGCGCGATTTGCCTTCGACGACGCATTTGGTGGCTGTCGATCGCTACGGTCATGGTGTTTCGATGACGAGTACGATCGAATCGGAATTTGGTAGCAAGATTTTTGTACGTGGATTTTTATTGAATAATCAACTGACCGATTTTTCATTACAACCCAAAGACGCTTCCGGCCAGTGGGTAGCCAACCGAGTGGAAGCAGGTAAACGTCCACGTAGTTCGATGGCGCCCATCATCGTCACTAAAAATAAGCAGTTAATTATGTTGGTCGGCTCGCCGGGTGGAAGCTCGATTATTAATTTTGTTGCTAAGACCTTGATCGGTGTGATCGATTGGAATCTGAATGCCTACGAAGCGATCAAACTTCCCAATATGGGTAGCCGTAATCGCGATACAGAAATTGAGCGTGGTACAGCGCTTGAATCACTGGTTCCTGCATTGCGCGACAAAGGGCATCGAGTGAATGTTTTTCCTATGCCTAGCGGTGTACAGGCGATAGTGCGTGATTCATCGGGACTCACAGGAGGTGCTGATCCGCGTCGTGAAGGCAGCGTCGCGGGTGAATGAGCAACGCTGTTTTAATGTGAGTAATGCTGCGTTAGATTTCTATTTTGGTGCCCAGTTCGACGACGCGATTCGGAGGGATTCTAAAAAAGTCTGAGGGCTTGGCAGCGTTTTGCATCATCCAGGCAAACAAGCGCTCGCGCCAAATCGCCATACCTGGCAAGTTGCTGGGTACAACGGTATCGCGCGCTAAGAAAAATGATGTGTCGGCAAGTTCTAGTTTCATTCCGGTCTGTGCTTCAAGCAGAGCTAAGACATGATTGATGTCAGGCGTTTCTTTAAATCCATGCACTGCACGGATGACATACACATTCCCACTGAGTTCTTTGACAGTCAGCCGCTCTTCATCTTTAACATAAGGCACATCCCATATCGACAGCTTTAAAAATAGGACGCGCTGATGCAGCACGCGATTGTGTTTTAAATTATGGAGTAAGGCGACGGGCACGAAATCAATATGCGCGGTTAAAAAAACGGCCGTACCTTCAACGCGATGGGGCGGGTGCGCTAGCAACGCTGATACAAACTCGGGCAAGCGGATGGAATCGGCTTCGACACGCTCTCTCAGTAAGCGCCGCCCTTTGTACCACGTGGTCAGCATCAAGAAGCAAATTGCACCTAAACCTAAGGGATACCAACCGCCATCTTTGACCTTGATCAGGTTAGCGGTCCAGAAAGAAAAATCAACAATAAAAAATAAGCCAACCAGCACAATCACAAAGATAGGTTTAATTTTCCACTCGTTATACATCACCACGCCTAGCATCGTGGTCGTAATCAGCATTGTGGTGGTTACCGAGATGCCATACGCGGCGGCTAAATTACCGGACTCTTTAAATTGGATCACCGTAAAAATAACTAAAGCAAGTAGCAGCCAATTCACCATGGGCATATAAATCTGGCCGCGCTCAGTTTCTGATGTATGAAGAATTTCCATACGCGGTAATAGTCCAAGCAAGATACCTTGATTCGCTAATGAAAACGCGCCAGAAATAACCGCTTGTGACGCAATCACCGTGGCTACTGCCGCCAAACCTACCAAAGGCCAGATAGCCCATTCCGGCGCCATCATATAAAACGGATTTTCTATGGCTTGCGGGTTGGATAGAACCAGCGCACCTTGACCAAAATAATTCATCAGCAGTGCGGGCAGGGCTACCAACAACCAGGCCAAGCGAACGGGCTTACGTCCGAAGTGACCCATGTCTAGGTAAAGTGCTTCAACACCCGTAACAGCCAATACAACTGATCCCATCACGATATACGCTTGCAAGGCATGTTCTTGGATGTAGGCAATCGCGTAGAGGGGTGAGACTGCAGCTAATATCTGAGGGTTGTCATAAATATTCATCGCACCTAAAAGAGCGAGTACTGAAAACCAAATCACCATCACGGGGCCAAACAAGCGTCCCACTGCCGCTGTACCATAGCTTTGTACGTAAAAAAGAAGAATAACAATCACTAAAGTGAGTGGGATCACATAGCGTTTCAAATCTGGCGCGATGACCTCAAGACCTTCAATCGCTGACAGCACAGAAATGGCCGGCGTAATCACCGATTCACCCAGTAACATACAGGCGCCTAATGCGCCAAGCATGAGCAGACCGGCGGAGATTTTTTTTCTATCTGAACGCGTTGCGCGTAAAGCGAGTGCCATCAGCGAGAGCACGCCACCTTCGCCATTGTTATCCGCGCGCAAAACAAACACCACATACTTTACGGTGACAATCAAAATCAATGACCAGAAGATCATTGAAATGATGCCCATTACAGCGCCAGGTGAGTAGGGTATGCCGTGCTGGGGGCTAAAACATTCCTTGAGCGCATACAGAGGGCTCGTACCAATGTCGCCAAACACGACGCCAATCGCTGCCAAAACAAGAACTGATGTTGGTGCGTTAGTGTACTCACCAGCCGCCGATACCCGCACTGGGCCCATGATCGACGAGGTTGAAAATTCTGGATTACTAATTGACACAGTTAATTCCTAAAGCAGCACGGATAAAATAAAAAAACGGGTCACTTTTCCCATCATTAGTCGATGCCAAGGAAGCATTGATTTACTTAAAATCAGTTATTTCTCGAGAAGTCGACCGAAGCTACGCGCTTAATTAGTGTAGCCCCGCGTCGCACTGCTATTCTGGCTCGCCATAAAATACCCAACAAATCAGTATTTCCTAGTTCCTTACTATTGGATAAAAAATTTGTTTGAATAATCGTAGGTAGGAAAGTAGCTTCTTTTGCTAGTACATCTCGGGAATAAATGTAAATCGTTAGTTGCAGGCTAGTGGCGGTAAAGAAGAGGTCACTTTTACCAAGACATACAAACTATTTTTGGCGACTGGCTCCAATGAATTAAATTCTTTACTGTTAGCGATATAGCTCTTCGGGGATATGACCCAGGTCACAGGTTGAGCACATAAAACTTTGCGCATATCGGGTGTATTTACCAAAACTTTTTCACCCGCTGCTGGCCTAAACTTAGCTGCATCGGCTAATTCTTTTGACCAGCTATCTTTCACAATGGGCGTGTCCCACTTATCGATGATGATGATGGGTTCAGCGAGTCTGGCGTAAAACGGTACATCGAAACGATACGCCTGCAAGAACACCAAGGGCTCGCCTGAGGCTGCATTCTCACGATAAGCTGCGACTAAGGGTTTGGAAGAAATATCATCGGCGCGCGTAATGGCGATGATAGAGCCCGCACATAGAGAAGCGGCGGCGACGACCATGGCGAATTTCCAACGCCAACTAAAGCGGGTGACATTCGCTAAGCCTTCTGCGATGAGGGCAGCGAGTGCCGGCATAACGGGGAGTACATACCCCACCAGTTTTGATGTAGGTATAGAGAAAAATAGCGTAATAACGCCTATCCAAAGCCAAAATAGCGTGCGTAGCGCAGGCGTAGTTGTATCGTTGAAATCACGCTTCAAACCCCAGCGGGTAAGTAGCCATGGTGTCCAAGGTAGCGAGGTCAGTGCTATGACCGCTGGATAAAACCAAAAAGGTTGCGCGTTATTAAATGCGCTTTGTGAAAAGCGTTGGAAGTGCTGATAAACAAAGAAGTAATGGAAAAAATCCGGAAACTTCTGCTGCATCAATACAAACCAGGGTGAGGCAACTAGCAAAAACAGAAGTGGGCCGGGCCACCAAAACAATTTGGGAAGCAAGCGCCAGCGATTGCCTAGCAAGAGCCAAAAAAATACAACGCCACCGGGCAGTACGATACCGATTAGGCCTTTGGAGAGTAGACCCAGCGCCGCGCATAACCATCCACCAAGTAATTGAATGCGCCAAGGTTGAGTCGCTTGCAGCGACAGCACCGCATCAGCAGTCAATGCAATCGCCATGCTGATAAAGCCTGCCACCAGCATGTCATGATTGGCGTACTGCGCGCCTCCGAAAAACAAAGGAGTAGTGGCGAGAATGAGTAGATACCAGCGCGAGATGCTGTGCGACATCCAGCGTCGAATCAAAAGATAAGCCGCTCCCGCGCCAAGCATCGCACCAACACAGGAGGCCAATCGAGCAGCCCATTCAATAGTGCCAAACAGTGAGAGCGATACCGCGGTCAGCCAATAAAACAGGGGTGGCTTATGAAAATACGGA
>JBEGSP010000276.1:0-2883 GCA_041179845.1 Pseudomonadota bacterium | reverse complement strand
AGTATTTCTGCTTAATGGAGGGGTGCTCATAGCGAGGCTTTCAATAAAATGAGGCAATAAATAGGCAGATCTGACCAATAACGTGACCAAGAATTTCTTGCGTTTTCGAAGAAGTAGGAAGGCACTTACGTGTCCGGTAATTTTTCTCAGGTGATTTCGTAACTACTTTTTGGCCCAAGTTCCAGCTGACATGAGAAAATCTGATCGAACTAGCGACGAAGTACGGTAGATGGCTAACCCAACCAACAATCTGTTCTAATTGTTTAATTTTTATCGTTATTGCAACGCATATGACTTCGACCAGCCTGTGAATACACACAACCAATCCTACTAAAAGCAATCACTTAAGACCGCTGATGAAACTTAAATTCACAAAAATGCACGGCGCTGGAAATGATTTCATCGTGATTGATGCAATCAATCAGACAGTTAACCTCACGCCTGATCAATGGCACTTCATTGCAGATCGACGGTTTGGAATTGGAGCAGATCAGATGTTAGTGGTCGAAAAATCAACCACTCCCGATGTCGATTTCCGCTACCGAATTTTTAATTCTGACGGCGGTGAAGTCGAGCAGTGCGGCAACGGTGCACGCGCATTTGTGAAATTTGTCGTCGACAAAGGTCTGACTGACCGGCGTGAGATTCGTGTTGAAACTATGTCCGGCGTGATATCTCCCCGCCTAGAAGATGACGGACGCATTACCGTTGATATGGGGCCACCTATATTTGATACAAAAATTATTCCTTTTGATTCAACCGGAATAACTGCAAACAAAGATCATGCTGCTTCAGTCTGGCCTTTAGACGTGAATGGCAAGCTCATTTCGATGGTTGTGCTCTCTATGGGCAATCCGCATGCGGTACAAATCGTGGATGATGTTGACCATGCACCTGTTGAGACTGATGGCCCAGCGATAGAAAATCATCCACGCTTTCCAAAGCGCGTTAATGCCGGGTTCATGCAAATCATCGATAGACACCATGTGAAATTACGTGTCTTTGAGAGGGGCGCAGGCGAGACACTGGCTTGTGGCACGGGGGCTTGCGCTGCGGTAGTCGCTGGCATCCTACTTGGCCAACTTGATTCACCTGTGAGCGTTTCAACGCGCGGTGGAGAATTAAGCATCGAATGGCATGGTGGTGAGCATGCTGTCATGCTCACCGGTCCAGCAGTCAGTGTATTTGAAGGCAGTATTGATATCTAATTTTTAGCTTCGATTTCGATACTACTTGGTAAATCACACTATGCCCGATTTCGATTGTGCTCTCGGCGCGCGCTCATCAAACTACGAAATCGATATATTCGCTGTCGATAGTTACCTTCGTTGCCAATCGGCGATCCATCAACGGTATCAAATACACGTGCTGCATAGTCAACTGCCTGTCTTTGCTCACTGGTTAATATGAGTATCAGACGGCGGCGACTACGTGGATGCTGCTCTCGAATATCAATTTCAAGACAATGCCCGTGATCTGCCTCTTGCACGTCTATTAGCAAGGCTTCTGCTCGCGTCAAGCCAAACCAGTAACCCAGCTCTATCCGCGCTGCAAGGAAGGGATACTGACTCATCATCTCGCGTGTGAATGCCCGCTTAGCGACATTTGCCCAATCAGCTTTTCGAATCGGCGGAACAATTTTATGTAATAACTTTTGTGCTTCTTCATTACCTTGAGCAGCGGCTTTCAGTAACCAATAGACTGCACGAATATCTGTGCGAGGATCAACTCTTCGCTGACGCCATGCGATTAATCCCATCTCTAATTGCGAACGCATATGACCACCATTTGCGGCCATTTCTAAATATCTACGCGCTTCCGCTACACTACGCCGTGACAATTCTGGTTTTAAAAATACTCGTGACAACGCACAAGATGCTTTTTCCTCGCCTTGTTCTGCTGCTATCGTTAACCATCGAATGGCTTTTTTGTAGTGAGCAACGCCGGTGACATTACTTAATCGCAAACCATTTTCATCCATACGCGCGATCCATAAACCATAGGCGAGTTGTGCATTGCTTTGCCCTCCTTCAGCCGCAACGCGTAAGTAGTGCTCGATCAATCGACTGTTGGGGTCCGATGTCATTAGTAGCGCTTGTGCACATCGGCTAAGTAATTCGGTTTCCAGCTTATTACATGGCTGACGACGAACGCTTTGCCCGCTAGTACGTCGCTCGATGTCTTGTGCCAGAGGCAAGGCCCATAATAGAAATTTTAAATAATCCCCCGCTTCCCACGCGCTATTCGCAAGCACGTATTGCGCTTCAACGACTCCACCTTTAGCGGCACGAGTTGCCCACTCAACAGCCGCATTCAGTTGATTACCCTCTGAAGTGATCGCATCATGCGGTTTAGGCTTTCGTGCAGTTTCGCGAATGCCCAGCTGTTGCGCAAGCAGCCATTGCGCATCAGGTAATCCAGCTTCAGCTGCTGCTTGCAACGCACGTAAGGCTTTCTGTTTTAACGATGGCTCAGCCCTAGCCCAACAAGAAAAAACTAGTAAGGCGAGCACTAATCCTGCCTTGGCTATGCCTCCATCAAATGCTCGTTCGTACCAGAACGCGACGCGTAAGGGATCCTTAACTTGATGAGCAACGTCAAAAGGAACATTGGCACCAATCAGTAACCACGCATCAGGCTGATTGTTTTCAGCTGCTTTTTGCAACCAATGTAAGGCGGTGGAATGACTTTGCGGTAAGCCTCCGCCACCGAATAAATAACGCTTACCCAATGCAAGCTGGGCTGGCGCTTTACCCGCGCGAGCAGCGCGAATGATGAGTAATTCCTCTCGATTGGCCAAACCGCAACGATCACACTCCTGCTATCGAGACTAGGGCTGTCATGGGATGGCATCAGCGAGCGGCCACTCATTATCGAGACCTT
>JBEGSP010000275.1:0-3142 GCA_041179845.1 Pseudomonadota bacterium | reverse complement strand
GGTATAGAGCGCGCTGTCACCGAAGCCGAACAACATTTCGGTTCACTCGTTATCTGGCAGGCCGATTCGGCAGAAGGCGGTGCGTTTTCCGCGGGTGCTGATTTGCAGGCTATGTTGCCTGTCTTTATGTCGGGTGGTTTGAAAGCGATCGATCAAGTCGTGGCAAATTTTCAACGCGCGATGATGCGGGTTAAATATGCCAACGTGCCAGTCGTTGCAGCGGTCGGTGGTATCGCTTTGGGTGGCGGTTGCGAATTATTAATGCATGCCAGTCGTCGAGTCGCGTTGTTGGAATCGTATATCGGTTTAGTCGAAGTAGGCGTTGGCTTGATGCCAGCGGGCGGTGGCTTAAAAGAGATCGCTTTACGCTCTGCACGCGAAGCCAAAGGGAATGACATTCTTCAGTTTTTAAAAAATCGTTTTACAGCAGCAGCCACAGCAGCAGTATCTAAGTCGGCACCCGAAGCTAAAAAAATGGGCTATCTCTCGCGTGGTGATGTGATTGTGCTCAATCCGTATGAATTACTACATGTCGCTAAAGCGCAAGCGGTAGCATTAGCTCAAGCGGGTTATCGTCCTCCTTTGTCCTCACTGATTCCAGTAACAGGCCGCTATGGCATCGCTACTATTCGGGCACAACTCATCAATATGCGTGATGGTGGTTTTATTTCTGCGCATGATGAACATATCGCGACACTCATCGCCGATACGGTGTGTGGTGGCGATATAGATCCTGGTAGTCAGGTGAGTGAGCAATGGTTATTGGATAAAGAGCGCAAAGGTTTTATGACATTGCTAGCGCATCCAAAAACACAAGAGCGCATCATGGGCATGCTGCAGACCGGTAAACCCGTACGAAATTAAAGCCGAGCTATTGCTGATTCATTACACAGGAATTCATCATGACTAAACAACTTCAGGATGCCTATATCGTTTCTGCCGTGCGAACTCCCATAGGCAAAGCGCCGCGTGGTGTGTTTCGTCATATGCGCCCTGATGATTTGCTGGTTCACGCATTGCAAGCTGCTTTAGCGCAGGTACCAACGCTTGATCCTAATCTGATTGAAGATGCGATTGTTGGTTGCGCATTCCCTGAAGCCGAGCAAGGTTTGAATGTTGCACGTATGTCTGTACTGCTGGCAGGTTTACCCAAGACCGTAGGCGGCGTCACCGTCAATCGGTATTGCGCTTCCGGTTTATCTGCCGTAGCGATGGCAGCTGATCGCATACGCGTTGGTGAAGCGGATGTCATGATCGCCGCCGGTGTTGAGTCCATGTCCGTGGTGCCTATGATGGGTTATCACCCATCGATCAATATGAGTGTGTTCAGCGATGAAAATATTGGTATGGCCTATGGCATGGGTTTGACTGCAGAGAAGGTCGCAACTCAATGGAAAATTTCACGTCAGGCTCAAGATGAATTCGCGCTTGAATCCCATCGTAGAGCGCATGCAGCACAATTAAGTGGCGAACGTGCTGGCGAAATTATTCCTATTGATGTCATTCAGCGACTACCCAATCTAAGCAGCGGTCAGATCGATACACATACACAAACGATTACCGATGATGAAGGCGTTCGCCCTGATACCACACTGGAAGCGCTAGGAAAACTCAAGCCGGTATTTGCAGCTAAGGGTTCGGTAACTGCTGGGAATAGCTCGCAGACATCGGATGGGGCAGGTGTACTGATTATCGTTAGCGAAAAAATTCTGAAGCAGTTCAACCTCGTTCCACTAGCGCGCTTTGTTTCGTTTGCAGTGCGTGGCGTGCCACCAGAAATTATGGGTATCGGTCCTAAGGAAGCGATTCCAGCGGCATTAGCCTCTGCCGGCTTGACGCTAAATCATCTCGATTGGATAGAACTAAACGAAGCTTTTGCCGCGCAAGCACTCGCGGTCAGTCATGACTTGGGTCTCGATATGAGCAAAGTGAATCCTTTAGGTGGTGCGATAGCATTGGGTCACCCTTTGGGTGCGACGGGTGCTATTCGTTCAGCCACCGTCATACACGGACTGCGTAAACGTAAACTCAAATACGGCATGGTGACGATGTGTGTGGGTACGGGTATGGGTGCCGCCGGTATTTTTGAAAATCTGTCATAGCGACGGGTTTTACTAAGAGAAAACAATATCAGCGAAAAATTCCATCCCATGGGCCAGGTATTAGCGTTGCTGTAGTGCCGTTATTCGCTACTTCAGGTCGGTTTAAGGTAAACATAGTTTCCGCAGTAACGAATGAGTAATCCATATAACCGAGTCGCGCTAGCGGCTGTGCTGCCGCCACATCGAAAATTCCATCGTTGATGTAGTTATCATCGATATAAACGCCAACCACTTCCCCAAATACAAGCCAATACGCTAATTCGGGATGGCCCTCTGGAGCAGGCAAAGGCAAAGTTTTCCAGTAGCGACATTCGAGCGCTGCGGGTGCTTCTGCGACTCGAGGTGGTTTGACATAAAAAGAGTCTGCTGGTGTCACGCCAGCTAACTTGAATTCATTGATGTCATGATTAACCGCAGCAGAGGACATATTCATCGCATCGCGTAGTTCTTGGCTGACGATTGAGCAAACAAATTCACCCGTTTCTTCAATGTTGATGAGCGTATCTTTTCGGCCGATGGATGAAAACATAACCATCGGCGGTCTGTCGCTGACCGCATTAAAAAAACTATACGGAGCTAAGTTAAGTACCCCCGTTTTACTTAAGGTTGATATCCACCCAATGGGTCTGGGTGTAACGAGCGCTTTGAAAGGATTGTATTTCAGCCCGTGATTATTGAGCTTAGTATCGTATTGCATAGTAGATCCTGACTATTTGGTCTTATAAGGTTAAGCGAAAGCTATGCAAGAACTCTTTAAGAGATATTGTAATGTCCTCTAAGTTATACCCTGATTTTAGGCAGCCATTTAAATCTGAGCATCTATCTATTGGACGGTAATGACAGCTAGATCCGAAATTCTCAGCACAGACCGATTCCGCCCTAGACCACCAAATAAGCAATGCCTTTGTTAGCAATAACTGGCGCTGTGGACATTTTGTGAGTGTTAGGCTATTTTCGTATTTAAATCGTATCAGTGCATATACAAAGGGATGGGGGGGATCCATGCTTCAACTACGACCTAACTGCGAGTGCTGCAATAA
>JBEGSP010000274.1:0-6615 GCA_041179845.1 Pseudomonadota bacterium | reverse complement strand
TAGTAAAGTGCGTTTGCGTTATGGCTTTGTCGTTGAGTGCACTGGTTGCGATAAAGACGCTACTGGTAAGGTCATCGCAGTTCATTGCAATTACTACCCTGATAGTAAAAGCGGTACTGAAGGCTCCGCAAATTACAAAGTCAAAGGGAATATTCACTGGGTGTCAGCCGCACATGCGGTATCGGCCGAAGTGCGAATATATGATCGTCTATTCACCGATGCACATCCGGATGCAGGCGGTAAAGACTTCAAACAAGCACTGAATCCGAATTCTAAATCGGTGATTACCGCGTACTTAGAAGCGGGCGCCGATAAAGCAGCGCCAGATGAGAAATTTCAATTCGAACGGCATGGCTATTTTGTCGCAGACCGCGTTGACTCAAAGCCCGGCCAACCTGTTTTTAATCGTATCGTCACACTCCGGGATAGCTGGGGCAAATAAGCTCCTCGCACATGAACTTTGAAAAATTAGTTTTCGTCGACCTGGAAACAACAGGCGCCAATGCAACGGTTGATCGCATCACTGAAATAGGATTAGTTGAGGTCGATGCCAACGGCAATGCGACTCACTGGTCTAGCTTGGTCAATCCGGGTACGTCCATCCCTGCATTCATTCAACAACTCACAGGCATTAGTAATGAGATGGTGCGTGAAGCACCTACCTTTGCATCGCTCGCTAAAGAGTTATACGAGCGACTGCAAGGTGCTTTATTCATCGCCCATAACGCGCGCTTTGATTATGGTTTTTTGCGCAATGAATTTACTGAAGCTGGTTATGCATTTCGCTCGGATGTGCTGTGCACCGTTAAGCTCTCACGAAAACTTTTTCCAGAACACAATCGTCACAATCTCGACGCATTAATTTCACGCCACGAATTAAAAGCACAAGCACGTCACAGAGCGCTAGCCGATGCGGATCTGTTATGGCAGCTGTGGCAAAAGCTTCGTAGTGAGCTAGCACCTGAGGTCATAGATGATGCCGTGCGCTTACTGCTTCAAAAACCCTCGCTACCCTCTCATCTGCCGCCGAATGTGCTCGATGATTGTCCCGATACTCCGGGCGTGTATCTTTTTTACGGCGAAAACGACATACCGCTGTATGTAGGTAAAAGTGTACGCCTGCGTCAACGAGTGATGTCGCACTTCAGCTCGGATCACAAACTCTACAAAGACATGCGTTTATCGCAGCAACTGCATCGCATTGAATGGCGCGAAACGGCCGGAGAAATTGGCGCATTGCTGCTGGAAGCTCAACTAGTCAAACAACTACAGCCTATCCATAACCGAACTCTCAGACGCCAAGATGATTTGTGCGCCTGGCGCTTGAATGAAGATGCACAAGGCCGCACCTACCCAAGCTTGAGCTTTGCTAACGACGGCGATTTCGGACGCGTAGATCGTCTATATGGTTTATTTAGCTCTAAACGTAAAGCCGAAACGGTATTACGCCAACTCGCCGAAACGCATCAGCTATGTATGGTGCAACTGGGTCTTGAGACCACGTCTAAAACAAACAAAGCATGCTTTGCTTTGCAGCTCAACCGCTGCAAGGGCGTTTGTGTGGGCAAAGAAGATGAATCTTTCCACCGCGCACGGCTAGAAGCCGCTTTGGCACAATTGCATGTAAAAACCTGGCCCTATGCAAGCGCCATCGGTTTAATAGAAAACACTGGCACTAGAACTGACATACATCTGGTAAATAATTGGTGCTATATGGGCACTGCACAATCGGAAGAAGCCTTGTGGAACTTACTAGACGAATCACCAAGTAAGCCAATTTTCGATATGGATACTTACAAAATTCTGAGCAAAGCTTTATTAAAAGGGCAGCTCCACGTAAAAGAATTGCGCAACGCAACGAAAGATCATTGATTTCACTACGATTTCGAATTGATAACCTCTAGATCAAATCATTTTAAAAAACCTGTTTTCTCCCCCGAAAATTCCTTCCTCTTGATGAATATCAAGAGCTATCATTAACGCATAACTGTTCGGTGTTCAGCGCAGATTGCCTTTTGACGGATAGGTAAATCCATCCCTTGGCTTTATTGATCTCGAACGACGTGCATATATGAAGGTGCATTGAGTGACATCAACAGTCCGACAATGCTCGTCGTTAAGATTGTCCGCTTTGTAAATTTGCAGCGCTCACATTCGATGGAGAGAAGCTGATTAATTGCGAAACGCCTAGTATTTTTTTAATCAGTACTTCCATCACTGAACAGCACCATCAAGACCGGAGAAAACCCATGAATGAAGTCGTCATCGTCGCTGCCAGCAGAACCCCCGTCGGTAAATTTGGTGGAACACTGGCTAAGATAGCCGCTTCAGAATTAGGTGCTCATGTCATCAAAGGTTTAATGCAAAAAACTGGTATCGATCCCAAGCTCATTAATGAAGTTATTTTGGGTCAGGTACTGACCGCTGCCGTGGGACAGAATGCCGCACGTCAGGCCGTGATTAAAAGTGGCCTACCCAATAGCGTTCCTGGTATCACTATTAATAAAGTGTGCGGCAGCGGCCTTAAAGCCACCCACTTAGCCGCTCAAGCAATTCGTTGTGGTGATGCCGATATCATCATCGCAGGTGGCCAGGAAAACATGAGTGCCTCGCCGCATGTTTTAAATAACTCTCGCGATGGTTTTCGCATGGGCGACGCGAAGCTCGTTGACACGATGATTGTGGACGGCTTATGGGATGTTTATAACCAATACCACATGGGTATCACTGCAGAAAACGTAGCGAAAAAATTTAACATCTCACGCACAGAACAAGATGAGTTCGCGCTCGCCTCACAAAACAAAGCAGAGGCCGCACAAAAAGCTGGCAAATTTAATGATGAAATTTTACCGATAGAGATCACCAGTAAAAAAGGCAGTACATTTTTCGATAGCGACGAGTACATCAAACATGGCACTACCCTCGATGGTTTGTCTGCACTGCGTCCAGCATTTTCTAAAGAGGGCTCAGTCACTGCAGGAAATGCTTCCGGTCTGAACGACGGCGCGGCGGCAGTGATGTTGATGAGCGCGCAAAAAGCAAGCGAGCTTGGTTTGAAGCCTCTTGCAAAAATACGCGCTTATTCTTCGGCCGGACTCGATCCGAGCATTATGGGTATGGGACCCGTATCAGCCAGTCAACTCTGTTTAAAAAAAGCGGGTTGGACTCATAACGATTTAGATCTGATGGAAATTAACGAAGCCTTCGCAGCCCAAGCGATTGCGGTTAACAAAGAGATGGGTTGGGATACCAGCAAAATTAATGTGAATGGTGGCGCCATCGCTATCGGTCATCCGATTGGTGCGTCAGGCTGCCGCATTCTAGTGACCTTGCTACATGAAATGATACGACGCGATGCTAAGCGTGGCCTCGCTAGCCTTTGTATCGGCGGCGGCATGGGCGTAGCACTTGCCATAGAGCGCTAACATTTTTACTCACTGCACCACAGAGACACAGCCTATAAAAACAACTACCTTTAGATAATCAGGAGAAGACATGAGCAGAATTACGTTAGTCACCGGCGGTATGGGCGGTCTCGGCGAGGCTATTTGCATGAAGATGGCTGACATGGGATATGAAGTAGCAACGACATACTCACCTGGCAATAGCAAAGTCACTGCCTGGCTCGCTGAAATGAAAGAGAAGGGCTATACCTTTCGCGCCTATCCGTGCGATGTGGCTAGCTTTGAATCAGCGCAAGAATGCATAGACAAGGTTATCAAGGATATGGGTCCCGTTGATGTACTGGTCAACAATGCTGGAATCACACGCGACATGACTTTCAAAAAAATGGATAAGGTAAATTGGGATGCGGTGATGAAGACCAATCTTGATTCCGTCTTCAATATGACGAAACCTGTATGCGATGGCATGACGGATCGTGGCTGGGGACGGATCATTAACATCTCCTCTGTTAACGGACAAAAAGGTGCTTTTGGCCAGACTAACTATTCCGCAGCGAAAGCAGGTATGCATGGATTTACCAAAGCACTAGCGCTGGAAGTCGCTCGCAAGGGTGTCACCGTTAACACCATATCACCAGGCTATATCGGCACAAAAATGGTGACAGCGATTGCACCCGAGGTCTTGGAATCGAAAATTATTCCGCAAATTCCTATGGGACGATTAGGCAAACCCGAAGAAGTCGCCGGCTTAGTGGCGTATCTCGCTTCTGATGAAGCCGCCTTTTTGACCGGTGCAAATATCGCGATTAATGGCGGTCAGCACATGCAGTAAGCGCCATAAAAATCAGAGTCGATTTTAATTCTGGTAAAATTCTGGTCTTGCCTCGGTGGTGGAACTGGTAGACGCGCCGGACTCAAAATCCGGTTCCGAAAGGAGTGACGGTTCGATTCCGTCCCGAGGCACCAAATCGTATGATTTCAAACCAAGCTCCCTTTATGGGAGCTTGTTTGTTTTTGAACGTTGATTTTTTTCGGACGCTAAGAGTAAGTGAAGTTACTTGCGGGATTGCGAAGATAAACTCTCTTGGCAAATGAGCAGACTACATCAAGCGTTTTGCTTGGGTGCTGCTTCCGTTGTCGCTTCCTGGGCGACGGTAGTCTCGACTGCTGCAGGCGCAGTGTCGGGCGCTTCGGCCTCAGATGCCACAGCCTCAGGTGCAGCGCTATCACCCACCGCTTTATTGCCTTCAGGCGGAACGTCAGCTGCTGGTGTTGCTTCCGTATTCTGAGCGTCTGCAACAGGGGCTGGTAACTCGGCTACGGCAGGATCACCACTCGCTTCTGCAGCGGGAGCAGCTGCAGCGGGCAATGCTGGTTGGGCGGTATCAGCAGGTTTATCTAAAACCGGCTCTTCTTTTTTATCCTCTTTCTTGGGTTTCTTTTGCGGCTGCCTGGCGCGAATATTTTGCGCCATCACTAGGGTCGCAAACAAACCCAATGCTGCCAACATAATGATCACAGACGTCGGCGTAAACGTCACCACCGCCATCAATCCCAACACTATCAGTATGGCCACTGGCAACATTGCCAACTCTGCGATGAAGACAAACGGCGTCACAAAGGCAGACATCAGCAAAATAAAGCTAATCCACTGAGCGCTGAAATCTTTGCTAAACATAGCGTGAACACCAACACCCAAAAACAGCAAACCAACGGGAAATCTTACCCACCAGTGGCCCCAAAATCGTCGGCTAGCAACACGGGTGTCGCTCATGTAGCGCTGCTGCTCTTCAATCGCCTCTTCTGTCCACCGCCAATGCTTGGCTTTGACTAATTGAAAACCTTCAGAATTGAACCAAAAAACCAATCCATACAACCACAAAATCAACGGCATGATCCAATCAGCGGGACCTTGGTCAGGACTAAATGCGTACAGGGTCTGCACCGCAGCCGGCGTGCCCAGACTAACCAGTGTTGGGATGGTGGCATTCGACAAGCGTTCTTCTCTGCTGAGAATAATGTAGTCGCCATTAACGCCTGGTTGCTTTTTCATACTTATCGCACTTGTTGGGATTGCCGCTTGCGCAGCAGAATCACACCGTAGGTCGTGAGGCCAGCCAGCAGAATGACTACCGCCACAATACCTTCCCATGGAAGATTACTAATGACCCAGCCAATAATGGTGAGCAGCAAAACACCCACGGCCACTATAAGAACGAGAATCAACGGTTCACGCCAAGCCCATAGATTGATTATGGCCACTACCGTCGTACCCACGAGCCATTCACCCGGCATCTGCATCTGATTGAGCACGACAACCCAGTACATCAGACCAATCAATACCACCGCCAGTGGTACTCGTATCGCCGGATGAAATGCAATGGTCCATTCATGGTCTTCGGGGATGCCCGAAACGGGTCTGGGCAAACTCGGCTCAAATAAAACACCTTCACGTCGCCAACCTCGCCGCTGGCGACTTCCAAACCAGCCAAAGATAAATGGGGCGCATATCACCAGAACGACATAAATCCCCAAAGCCCAAATCCACGCACTACCCGGTGCCGCGAACAGCGCCTTGATGCCTAGACAAAGAAATACAGTAATCAAAACTAATCTCTGCAGCCGACGACCCCAACGCGCACGAACTTCGTCCGTATCTTGATATCCAGTCATCAGGTTTTGCCGCTGCTTCATCACAATGCCCTTACTTGCATACTTACTTGATGCCGTGCCAGACCCCGGGTCTGAAATTGAAAGTTCGTAGTGACTAAAAAAATTCTGGGGTAATGCCGATTTAAAACGAATGGTAGTGCGCACCAGCGCTGCTATGCGTGGAGCTGAGTAAATCAGGGAGTGGGATCATGTCCCTTTGTCACTTACTCAGGCACGGTCGCGTTTTATGTTTGCCCAGCGCTTTACTTGCATATTTTAGCATTTTGATTCTTATTAGAAACGATAAAAAATCGGATGATTTAAAGCGCCCCTTAGTACAGTTTATCGTTCACCCCCTCCTACAGATCAGACCTCATACCTAAAGCTCTGGCGCGACGAACAACCGAACTGACAATTTTTGTCTTTTATAGACTTTTATTTGTCTTAAAAACCATTTTTTGGTTAGGCGCGATTACTCTAATCACAGCGTAAATATCAATCTAGATTTTTAGTTAAGAAACTCCGTCAGCCTCATTAAAAAATAGGATTGATCATCGAT
>JBEGSP010000273.1:0-4108 GCA_041179845.1 Pseudomonadota bacterium | reverse complement strand
GATGGCATCGGAGAGAGTAAGAAATTGGCTCATGTTGTCTGATTGAAACGGTTTCTTAGATAACTCTGAATACTGAATTCAGAGTTCAATTCTAGTATACTTTAATCATTACAAATAAAACTTTTCAGCAATGGCCTTTATCGGTCATGGAAAGCGGGGTTGCGGTGAGGTCTACTAGACTCTCGTTACTTTGTTTTTCCCGCTAATTATCTTGGAGTCAGCGTTATGTCCGCACCAGAAATACACGAGCAATCCGTCGCTGCATTGATCGCTCGCTATCTTAAAAGTCAGGGCGTACAACGAGTCTATGGCTTGTGCGGCGGTCACATTATGCCGATCTGGATGAGGCTAGATGCTGAAGGTATTCGTATCATCGATGTGCGTGACGAGCGCGCGGCGGTTTACATGGCGCATGCAGAGGCAGACCTTACCGGCGGGTTAGGCGTAGCTTTGGTAACAGCTGGACCGGGCGTGACGAATGCAATGACGGGTATCGCGAATGCGCATGTCTCTCGTGCGCCGGTGTTGGTTCTCTCTGGTTTACCACCCATGCCGCAAGAAAATCGCGGCGCGCTGCAAGATATTGTGCATACCGATTTGGTGCGAAGTATTACTCGCTATGCGCGCACAGTCCATCATGCTGATCTTGCTTTGCAAGAGATCGATGAAGCTGTTTCGCGTGCACTCGGGCAAGGTGGTGAGCCGGGTCCGGTGTATTTGGATTTTCCAGTGGATATTGTTCGCACACGAGTGAGCAAAGCAATGCAGATGCCGGAGCGGTTTACGCCACGCGTTGCACTTGAGATGCCTCCTGATGAATTATCTATTCGCAAAGCAGTTGACCTCTTGTGGTCAGCAAAACGACCTTTGGTGATTTCAGGACGCGGTGCTAAAGGCGCAAGTAAAGAATTGTGCGAACTACTATCACGCCTTGGTGCTGCCTATCTTGATACGGGCGAGAGCAAAGGATTAGTACCTGAGAGTCACTCCAGTGTGGTCGCTGCTATGCGCGGCACGGTGATGCAGCAAGCCGATGTGGTGTTAACAGTGGGGCGTCGTTTAGATTTTCAACTCGCTTACGGATCACCCTCGGTATTTGGCGAAGCTAAGTTCATACGCATCGCCGATTGTGCAGCAGAGCTAAGAGACAACCGCCGCGGTGAGGTTGAGATTTTGTCTACCGGCAGACTGGCTTTGCAAGCGATGCTTGAGGTAGCGGGTAACCGACCTTCTGCAGTTGATACGTCGTGGACTGCAGGTTTACGTGAGAAACATCTTGAACGCTCGAAAAAATTAGTTACTAGTATGCGCGAAGCAGCACCGGGTAGTGATGGCCTGATGCATCCCAATCGTGTATTGGCCGCCTTGCGTGACGCTTTACCTGACGATGCAGTGGTGGTTGCTGATGGTGGTGATTTTCTTAGCTTTGCGCGCGTAGGTTTACCTGCATCGACGTACCTTGATCCAGGTTCATTAGGCTGTATAGGTGTTGGCACACCCTTCGGTGTGGCAGCGAGTTTGATTTGTCCTGACAAAACTGTGGTGGTTGCGACCGGTGATGGCGCTTTTGGTTTCAATGCAATGGAGTTAGATACGGCAGCAAGGCATAAGGCACCTGTGTTGGTGGTGGTCGCTAATAACGGCTCGTGGGCCATCGAAGTGCGTGACCAGCAAGAATCTCACGGCAAAGTCGTTGGTACCCGATTACAGTTTTCGGATCATGCGGCGATGGCACGCGCATTTGGTTTGTATGCTGAGCGAGTTGAACGCGCAGAAGACCTTGAAGGTGCGATTGCGCGCGCGATGGCGAATCGCCCTGCATTGCTTGATGTGGTGGTGACACCTGAGGCTGTTTCTTCCGATGCTAAATCGGGACTAGCGTGGGTGCCTGACTTGCAGCCTTTGTCTGCCTGGGAGGATGCCGAGCAGCGATGGCGTTTAGGTCAGTGATTCGCGTATCATTGGTTTGTAAGTACTTGCATAACGGGTAAGTCCAAACTACAAAAATACCTGAACTGATGAAAATTCTTGAATCCCAACCCAAATTAGTCGAACAAGTTCACAAAGCTATTCTTACCGAGATTGCAGAGGGTAAGTTACGTCCTGGTGAGCGCATTATTCAAGAGCAGATCGCGCAAGAACTGGGCGTTTCACGACAACCCGTTCAGCAAGCGTTAGTTTTGTTAAAAAATCAGGGCGTGCTTCACGACGCACCGGGACGTGGATTGCTCGTGGCTTCGTTGAATCCGCAATTCGTGCGCCAGATGTATGAAGTGCGTGCCGTTATTGAAGGCTTAGCCTTTCGCAAAGCTGCCGAAAATTTCACTTCGAAAGCAAAGAATCGGGGTGAAAAATTACTAAGCGTTGGCCACGATGCGGTTGAAAGAGGTTCGGTCAGTGACATGATTGCTGCTGATATGGCCTTTCATACGTTTATTTACGAACTTGCGGGTAATCCCCTGATCGGCCCTGCAATGGAAACTCAGTGGGTGAATACCCAGCGAGTGATGGGCTCAGTACTACTGTCAGCAGACAAGCCACGCGACATCTGGGATGAACATGAAGCGTTGTTCAACCTCGTCGCCAGTGGCGATGGTGCAGGTGCTGAACTAGCGGCAAGAAGGCATATCGATCAGGCCGCTAATTTTATGATTGAGCGCTTGAGTGACCAGTTGAGCTCAGAAAGTCATGCTTAAAGCGTCATTGATTCGCGCCAATCAATAAAAAAATCTCCCCCCACTTAGTAAAGTAAACGACATGGATTTTTCCCTTCCTCCGAGAGCAATAGAGCTGCGCGAGCGCACTCAACAATTTATCGCTGAACAAGTGATCCCGCTAGAAAATGATCCGCGCCAGGATAGCCATGGTCCGCATCCTGAATTGCGTGCTGAGCTGATTGCTCGTGCTCGTAAGGCGGGTTTGCTCACGCCGCATGCCTCGCGCGAATTGGGCGGACTAGGTTTGACCCATGTCGAGAAAGCCGTGGTTTTTGAAGAGGCAGGTTATTCATGGTTAGGGCCGACAGCTATGAATATTCATGCACCTGATGAAGGCAATATTCATTTGATGGAAGAGGTCGCAACACCGGCTCAGAAATCACGCTGGTTGAGTCCGCAAGTACAAGGTCATACACGCTCTTGTTTTTGTATGACTGAACCTGCACCCGGTGCCGGTGCCGATCCGAGCATGATGAAAACCATCGCTGTGCGCGATGGCGATCACTATGTAATCAATGGCCGCAAATGGCTGATCACTGGAGCAGAGGGTTCGACTTACGCCATCATCATGGCGCGTATGGAAGATGGCACAGCAACCATGTTCCTGTCTGATATGGACCGCCCTGAAATTAAGCTGGTGCGTAATCTTGATGCGATGGATCGCTGTTTTTCAGGTGGGCATGGAGTGGTTGAATTTCATGATCTTCGTGTGCCAGCGACCGATGTATTGGGTGAGATTGGTAAAGGTTTTCGTTATGCGCAGGTGCGTCTTGCTCCAGCACGGTTGACGCATTGCATGCGCTGGCTCGGACAAGCTCGACGCGCCCATGAAGTCGCGCTGGAATATGTGCGCAAGCGCGAAGCATTCGGCAAACCATTGGTTGAGCACGAAGGTGTGGGCTTTATGATTGCCGATAACGATATGGATCTTATGACGGCGCGACTGCACATCTTGCACACTGCATGGCTATTGGATAGTGGCGAGAGGGGTGCGTTTGAATCGAGTCGTGCAAAAGTAGTGTGTTCAGAAGCTGAATGGCGCGTAGTCGATCGATGCGTGCAGATCATGGGTGGCTTGGGTGTGACGGGTGAAACACCTGTCATGCGTATCTTCACCGACATGCGTGCATTTCGTATTTACGACGGCCCGAGTGAAGTGCATCGCTGGAGTATGGCTAAAAAAATCGCCAGCGGTAAAGCGTGATTGCAGGAGAATTATTTGCGCGCTTCCATCTCGGTGGCAAGCGCGCATCAATGGTCATTTACTTAGTTCACTGTAATTACGATGGATAAAACAACTCAATCGCGTTTGCGCGCTTGGCTTCAAGCTCAGGGATTGATAGGTAGTGAAGAAGTCAGTGTTAAAGCACTCACTGGCGGGCAATCCAATC
>JBEGSP010000272.1:0-4537 GCA_041179845.1 Pseudomonadota bacterium | reverse complement strand
GTTCGAGTCGGTATAGTTCAGACACTGAAGTCGCAGCACGTGCTATACGACCTTCAACACCGACATCATTTTGCACGCGGCATTCAATACTAAATACGCCAGCACGCACAGGATGGGGATGAACAATAATGTCAAGTACACCTGCGACAGCTTTGAGCGACTGTTCAATCGCATTTCTATCACCTGCAGCATCAAGTAAAACGCTGTTGCTTTGATCAGCAGCACGCTGCAATCCTTCTGGCGAATCAACTGCTAATATCTTGCCGCCATTAATAATCGCCACGCGCTGACAAATCAGCGTGACTTCAGGAAGAATGTGCGTAGAGATCAACACAGCGTGGTCACGACCAAAATTGCGAATGACTTCACGCGTTTCTTGGATTTGTCCTGGATCTAAACCGGCGGTTGGTTCATCCAGCAGTAAGACATCGGGTTCGCCGAGCAGCGCTTGCGCCAGCCCTACGCGTTGCCGGTAGCCTTTGGAAAGTTTGTAGCATTCTTTCGTCGTTACCGCTTCTAAACGGCAAGCGCTGATAACGCGATCGAGATTTTGTTGAATACGTGCAGTCGGCACACCTTTGGCGCGCGCAACAAACGTTAAATAAGAAGTCACATCCAAAATATCATACAGAGGAGGGGACTCAGGTAAATAACCTAATCGAGTCGCCGCCTGATCGCGCTGACTCGCCATATCGAAACCAGCGACTTTGACTGTGCCTGATGTAGCCTCAGTAAAACCTGCAATCATGCGCATGGTAGTGGTCTTACCCGCACCATTGGGACCTAAGAAGCCTACGATTTCACCTTTTTTAACATCGAATGAGATGTTGTGAATGATGGTCTTGGAGCCGTAGCGCTTTACAACGTTTTGTAGTTCTATCATTGCAATCTATCGTTACTTCTTTTGTAAAAAAAAGCCCCCGCATGACGGGGGCTTTTCATAGGGAACAACGATTCTATATTACTTGTGCCACTTGTTGCCCATTGATTGGAACTGACCTGCATCATGAGCCATCAAGATTTTGGCGCCTTCCAGGTCACGCATACGCTTCAGTCGCTCGACTGAGTTTGTGTACGCCTGTACGCTGAAGTTCAAGCCAGCAACGTAGCCATCCAAGTTTTCCTGCATCCAGATAGCATCTTGAGAAATGATGATGCCTTGGCCGCTGGCCAGTTTAACTTTCATCGACTGGTGACCAATAGTGTGGCCAGGTGTCGAGAGAATTTTCACTGTGCCGTCGCCGAACAGATCATAGTCGCCGTCGAGTTCAAAGAAGTCGTAATCACGAGCTGCTACCAAATCGTTCAGAACGAATGTACCGTTAGCTGCACGGCCTTGGAATTTCTCAGGCCAGTAACCTTGATACAGTTCTTTCTTCTGATACACGTGAACAGCTTTAGGGAACAAAGCGATGTTGCCCGAGTGGTCCAAGTGGGTGTGCGAAGAGACAACAACTTTAACGTCGTCAACTTTGATGCCCAGCTTAGCCAACTGCTGATCGATAACGTCAGAACGCTTTTGGCTTGGCTTCAGGAAGTCGCAGCTACCTGCGGCCCAGTATTTTTTGCAGTTGTCAGCGCCGTCAGAAATAGCAGCGTTGTTACCTGTATCAAATACGACGATACCTTTAGGGTGCTTCAGGATCCACATTGATACTGGGATCGTGATGTCCTTAGCTTTTGGGTAGGTCGGGATCAGGCCTTGAATGTTAAAAGGACCGAAGAAACCACTGGTTGCCCAGTACAGTTCTTGCGATTGTGCTGCAGGAGCAGCGCTGATAGCCAGTGCAGCCAGCATAGAAGCCAACAAACCGGTTTTTTTCATGAGTCTTCCTCCGTGGTGGTGATTAATCGCCTTTTTATACGCGCGTATCGAATAAATCCCCGTTTTTCACCGCGCCAGCTATCAGGGACTTACGCCGATTTTTAACTTTTTTAGGGTAAAAGAGCACACAAAACATATGTCTGCTATTTACCTTGATGGCATGGTGCATGGTGCTTTTCGTCCTGTCAACACCCGATTAGTTTGTTAATCTAGATGATTAATCAGTTAGTGATGATTATGTTGCGTCGCACACAAGAGGTAATGTCATGACTTCAAAGGATAATAGTTCAAATTACGATGAAATTCGTTATTGAATGACACTCTGCGCAGCTGGATGTTAATGGTTTCGTATTTTCAAAATAGACTCTTTAAAAAACTTGTCTTGCTGAATAAATGCTGGTGCTTCAGACTCTTGATCTGAGTATAAAAATATTAATAAAAAATAATTGCCTCATTTATAATTTTTTGACTAACTTTAGTTAAATCAACAGTAAACAAAGCTTGATAAATACATAATTCTGCTAATTCAGCCGAAGATACTATCCACGCTTTTAGTAAAACCCTGTTCTGAATCAATTAGTTGAAATGATTTTTTCATCGGAGACCTCAATATGAAAATCAAAACACTGTCCCGGATATTTGCGGGTGCGTTGACCGTACTTGCTGTATCAGGTGCATTCGCGCAGAGCAAGCCTACCGAACTTAAAGTCGGCATCACGACATTTTTATCGGGGCCTGCATCAGTGTTTGGTGTCCCAGGCATGGCAGCGGCTGATTTGTACATTGAACAGCTGAATGCTGCAGGTGGCATTAACGGTGTGAAGATTGTTCCGACGTACATTGATGAAGGTGTGGGAGCCGACAAACTTTTGTCTGAGTACCGTCGCGTGGTTCAGGAAACAGGCACTAAAGTGATGCTATCTGCCGTCTCCAGCGGAAACTGCAACATCATCGCGCCGGTAGCTGAAGATTTAAAAGTGCTGAATATTTTGTGGGACTGCGGTACTGAAAAAGTCCTCGAAGAAAAGCGCTATCGTTACGTAACGCGCACGCAAGCAAACGCCACTATTGAGATGGTGTCTACGGTTTTGTATCTGTTGAAAACCAAACCAGACATCAAAACCATTGCGGTCATGAATCAAGATTACGCTTGGGGGCGTGATTCATGGGAATTGTTCCGTAATGCTCTACTCGCACTCAAACCAGACGTAAAAATCGTCGCCGAGTTATTTCCAAAATTTGGTGCAACTGATTACTCCACAGAGATTAGCCGTTTGCAGGCTTTACACCCAGATGTGATTTTGTCGACCTCATGGGGCGGCGATTTGGATACGTTTGTGCGTCAAGCTTCACAACGCGGCTTGATGAAATCATCGCTGTTGGTCTTGCCATTGGCTGAGAGTTCCCTCGAGCGCTTGGGTACAGCCCTACCGGATGGAGTAATTGTCGGCGCACGTGGCGATCATTATTTCCTTCACCCACAATACAAAGATGAACCTAAGCTGAAAAACTTCACCAAGAAGTTTCAGGAAAAAACGGGCGCATATCCTATCTATCCCGTTTTCCACATGGTGCAAGCCTTGGATGGTTTAGTCGCAGGTTACCAAAAAGCCATTAAGGCTAACAAAGGTCAATGGCCTACGACTGAACAAGTGGCTGATGCTATGCGTGGTCTTGAGTTCCGCGGTTTGACTGGGGTGGTGAAGATTCGTGAGGACGGGCAAGGTTTGGAAGACCAACTGTTAGGTGTAACTCGAAAGGTGGCAGGTTACAACTTTCCTGTCTTAGAAAAAATCATGATCTACCCCGCTGATTTAATCAGTACTCCCGTTGGTCAAAAATCACCTGAGTGGGTCAAAACAATCAAACCTGAATTGGTAAAAAACCCTCGCTTTAAACAGATCAACTAGATTAGTTGCTGGGTTCACGGTTCTGTCATGCCGAACGCGGTGTGGCAGAACGTACTGCTTTTATTCTGACGATATTTGAAAGACGGCTATGTCGCAGGACATTTATATTTTGGCGGTGTTGGACGGCTTGTCCTACGCCGCTTTGCTTTTTCTAGTTGCGCTAGGCATGACACTCGTCTTCGGCGTAATGAACATTGTGAATATGGCGCACGGAAGTTTTTATGCGCTTGGTGGCTACATGGCCGCTACATTAGGATTGTGGGCTACCGCCCATGGTGCTTCTCCGGCATGGTCTCTCTTGATACTTCCATTGGCAGCAATCATCGTTGGCATTGTTTTCGGCGCCTTGATGGAAACCTCGCTGATGCAGCACATCTATAACAAGGATCCGATTCTTCAATTGCTGATCACGTTTTCAGCCTTCATGATTTTTGAAGATCTACAGCGTTTGGTGTGGGGTACGCAACCTTACTTTGTCTCCGATATCGTCAACTATTTAGGTACCGCAGATATTTTAGGTATCACCTATACACGTTATCAATTGATGGTGGTGCCTGGTGTCGCTTTAGTCGTGTTCGTTGCCTTGCGCAGCTTTTTAAAATTAAGCAGCATCGGACGGCAAATCGTTGCGGTATCGCATAACCGGGAAATATCCACCGCACTGGGTATCAATGTAAAACGTATTTCGCTACTGACTTTTGTGGTGGGCTCTATCCTTGGCGCATTAGCCGGCGCCTTAGCTTCGCCTACCGTTTCATGGGTACCGGGTATCGGCGGTGAAATGATTGTTTTATCGTTTGCG
>JBEGSP010000271.1:0-3348 GCA_041179845.1 Pseudomonadota bacterium | reverse complement strand
GATTCACGTAGCCTACGGTATCTGTATTAACGACGATTAGTCTCACTCGGCGGCACAATCTGCGGCTCTTGCAGCGGGATAGTTGTGATCGATTGACTAGCCGTACCAGTAGATTGTAAAGAGCTACCCTCACCAGAAGCGCTTGTTCCCGCCGTACTCGCGCCAGCAGTTTTTGGAATGCTTGCCACCGGAATAGGCGCTGACGAACTAGCTGCGGTCCGAGTGGGAGTCTGCAGTCGATTGTTATTCGCATTATTCTGACCTGCCAATCCTGCCGTATCTGGCACGATGCCACCTTGCGACGCAAAAGCTGGCAAAGCAATCTCTCGCTCAGATCCTTTACCAGCCACAATCACGCTGTGCGAATTGATGGCCTTAACCACGATGCCCGGCATGATTTCCGAGTTCAGTCGCAGTGCACGCGATGGACCGCCATCAGCAGTGATGATCACAACACTATCTTTCGAGCTATTCGAACGGATCACACCATTGATCTGCACATTCGCCAATATCGACGTCTGCTCACTTCCACCAAATAAATTAGCGGCGGACGCAAGCGGCGGCATGCTTTGCTCAGCCACTGGCATTAACTCAACTGCTTGCTTAGGGGGTGACAACCACTGTTGGAGCCAAAATGATACTGAAACCCAAATACCAACAAAGAATAAAAACGATACCGCATTCGGCAACCGCTCACGCCAGGATTTCAAACTAATTTTTAATCGACTCATTACAGACCTTTATTTGACTAACTGATTTATTTCGATAATTGGCATCAGCACCGCTAGTACGATCAGCAGCACCACTACACCCATAGTCAGAATCAACACTGGCTCAAGCAAACTAGCAATCGTTAATGCACGGCGCTCAAGATCGTGTTCTTGCATTTGCGCAGCTCGATTGAGCATCACAGGTAGTTCACCCGTGACTTCGCCGGCACGTATCATGTGAATTAGCATAGGTGGAAAATGTGGGTGCGCCGCTAATGCTCGCGCCAAACTCATTCCTTCACGCACGCTGGCCGTAGCATCTTCCACTTGTTCGCGCATAGCAGCGTTAGAAAGCGTATCGCGACTTGTGCGCAGCGCGCGCAAAATGGGAACACCCGAACTAATCGTAATCGCCAATGTACTGGCAAAGCGTGAGGTATTTAAGCTGCGCTCAAAGCGGCCATAAAATGGAGCAACCAATAACCAGCGATGCCAGCGCATTCGAAGCAAAGGATCACGCAAAGCGTGGCGCCAACCAAAAAAAAGTGCAACGAGAATCAATGCTGCCAACCAACCCCAGTGCCGGAATACATCAGACACAGCTAACATAGCAATCGTCAAAAAAGGTAATTTTTGTTTTGAATTTTCAAATACAGACACGATCTGAGGTACCACATACGCCAATAAAAAAATCACGATCGTAATAGCAACAGCCGTGACAATCGCAGGGTACGTAAACGCCAATCGAATTTTTTGAATTAAGGCGTTGCGTCGCTCTACAAAATCAGCCAACCGCGACAACACGCTGGATAGCTGACCAATATGCTCTCCCGAAGCCACCAAAGCGCGATAGATTTCTGCAAAGTCGCGCGGGTGTCTAGACAACGCATCGGATAGCGAAGCGCCACCCATCACCTCAGCGCGTATCGACGCAATCAAATCACGCATATACGGCCGCTCTGCTTGCTCACGTAACGCAGAAAATGCTTGTTCTAATGGCAGGCCCGCCTCCAAAAGCGAAGACAGTTGTCGAGTAAATAAAGCTAGCTCATTAGTAGAAAGACGCTCTGCAAACAGCTGCATTAAAAAATTGGCATGCGTATCCACCTGCGCAGCTATGATAGTGATCGCTAGCGGCAACAATCCTCGCGCGCGTAATGTAGAGCGTGCTGCGCGTGGACTATCCGCATGCAGCACCCCTTTGTTAGTAGCGCCCGCCGCGTCCACTGCTTCATATCGATAGCTAGGCATAGTCTTAGTCGTTAGTCACTCGTAGCAATTCGGCTTCACTGGTGATGCCTTCTTTTAACCAGCGCTCACCATCCATGCGTAGTGTTTGCATGCCGTTACGCTGTGCACTTTTTCGAATGTCGGCTTCGGCTACTTGATTGTGAATCTGTGTGCGTATTTCTGGCGTTGTCAGTAATAACTCATACACACCGACTCGCCCGTGATACCCCGTTTGACCGCACTGAGAACAACCTCGTTCAACCCAGCGCTGACCATCAAATTCACGGCAGTGAATACATAACTTTCTTACTAACCGCTGCGCCACCACACCTAATAATGATGATGACAATAAAAAAGGCTCGATACCCATATCGAGCAAACGTGTGATAGCTGCAGCCGCATCATTCGTATGTAGCGTGGTCAACACTAAGTGACCTGTAAGTGATGCCTGTACCGCAATTTGTGCTGTTTCTAAATCACGAATTTCACCAATCATGATCACATCAGGGTCTTGGCGCAAAATGGCACGCAGCGCTTTGGCAAAAGTCATTTCTATGCGCGCATTCACCTGGGTCTGACCCACACCCGCTAATTCATATTCAATAGGATCTTCAACAGTAAGAATATTGGTAGTCGATGCATTTAAGCGCGACAAGGCTGCATAAAGAGTGGTTGTTTTGCCAGACCCCGTAGGACCAGTTACAAGTACGATGCCGTGCGGCTGCGCAATTAAATGATCGAACTGAGCACGCGTAGTTTCATTCATACCCAGCTGCTGCAAATCGAGTCGACCACCTTCTTTGTCAAGCAACCGTAAAACAGCTCGCTCCCCATGCCCTGTTGGCAGCGTAGAGACGCGTACATCAACCGGCCTCCCTCCTACACGCAAAGTAATACGCCCATCTTGCGGCAACCGTTTTTCTGAAATGTCGAGCTGCGACATAATTTTGATACGCGATATAAGTGCTGCATGCAGTCCGCGTTTAGGTCTGGCCACATCTCGCAACCGACCATCGATACGAAAGCGAACGATGGAAATTTGCTCAAACGGCTCTATATGAATATCTGATGCGCCTTCACGCAAGGCTTGCGTTAATAGCGCATTGATCATGCGAATCACCGGCGCATCGTCCGCCGCTTCAAGTAAATCTTCTACAGCAGGCATTTCTTGCATTAAGCGCGTTAAATCTAAATCCGACTCCACCTCATCCACAATTTGAGCTGCATCGTCGCCACTACCCGCATAGGCTTTTGCAATAGCTGCTTCAAGTTGTTCGCGCGCCATAGTGTGCACACGCAAGCGCCCAAAGCGACGACCCACTTCAGCAATAGCCGATGATTTAGTTGCAGGCGAAACCCAAACATCCGTACCTTCGCCGCCACTAGCTGCCTGCGCAAGTAAGCCGAA
>JBEGSP010000270.1:0-7984 GCA_041179845.1 Pseudomonadota bacterium | reverse complement strand
TGTTTGAATATTTTGACGAGCACATGAATAGTCTGGGTACCGTCTCGATTGCCGAGTATGTCGATAGCTGGAACCGTGGTGTTGCCTATGGCAGTGCGGCTGTGGTTGCCAATTAGTATAGATATGTACTCAAAATGAAATCATATTTTTCAATGATCGTCCTTTAATTGCAGACGATTGTTGCTGATTGATATGAATTGCATGACTGATCTCACTGGGTTCATGGTAGATTCATCAGGGTCCGCGTCGAGATGGTGGATTGTTTGGATTGGCTAAATACACAGTAAGCACTCATCCAGCGCGATTTTGAATCGTAATTAAAAAAACTAAAATAATGAACCGTCGCGTTTGGGGCGCTGTCGGGATCGCGTTGCTAGCTCTAGAGTGCTTGTTCACGCAAGCACATGCGGGTTTACTTAACCGGCAGGACATAGAGAAGCTACTCGACGGCCAATATATCGTTGGTGAAGTTCAGGCGGGTATGCCTGTGTATCCCTTGTTTGCAAAAAATCCTGCGTCTGCTGGTAAGCCCGATTTGAAGGGCTATGCCTTTGAGTCGATTGATTTCAAACCTATACGCGGCTACAGCGGTAAACCACTCGATGTATTGGTTGCGATGGATTTGACAGGCGGCTTTATGGATATTCGCCTAGTCGATCACAAAGAACCCTTTTTCAATAATCCTACGGGTAATACGCGACTGGGCAATTTTGCGTCTCAGTATATCGATTTGTCGTTACAGCATTCCATTCAGGTTCATGATCACACGACTCCCACTGTCAGAGATGAACGATCAGCCGATTTGCAAGGCGTCAATCACGGCACTGTTTCTGTAAAAGCGATCGATCAAAGTATCGTGGTGTCTGCTGCGATGGTGGCCATGGGTAAGTTGGGGATGACCGATACTGGGAGTGCCTCGCGACGACGCTCTTCTGGGGAACACTACAAGCCACTCACGTGGGATGTGATGGTTTCGCGCGGCATGGTCAGCACAACGACCTTTACACGAGGAGATTTTGCGCGCGCCTTTGCTAATACACGTTCCGCTGATGCCGATGCGCTCGCTGCGACTAAGGCTAACGAACCTGCACTAATTTTTAACACAGCATTAATTAGTTTACCGTCGATAGGTCGAAATTTACTCGACAGCGAAGGATGGCGTTATCTGAGTAGTAGCCGCCGACAAGCTCAAGCCTTGCTGGTGACTGAAAGTGGTCCATTTACCGAAGCAAATAATTTAGCGCTGAGAGTTGCTGACGATCTGCCTTTTATCGTTAAACAAAACGGCACCATTCTAAAAACTACTGTTCTACCGTATGACAAAGGCTTAAAAGTCCCTGGCTATGTGACTAAGCCACCGATAGCACTACCGTCAGAAAATCCCGACCAAGCCACGCTGTTAAATTGTAATTCCGCTACGGGTGATCCACGATGTTTGAATCGACAAAATGACAGCTCACAAACTAGTTCGAAGCAAAAAATAAAGGCGTATTTTTTAGTCGTTGATAAGTCAACGCCATTAGATCCTAGTAAGCCTTTTGAATTGATTTTCAAATTAGGGCGTCAATATGGAACAAATTTCGTTCTTACGCGCGTGGAAAAAAGAGAATTTCCACTGCCCTACGATTTCAATGGTTGGCCTGCGAAGTACTATGATTTTATCGATACCGATTGGCTAGCGTTAGATTGGATGAAGGTCTGGCAAAAACGTTGGGTAGAAATTGCTGTGTTAGTTGCAGGATTATTGCTGTTGACAGCGGGTCTCATCGCACAAAAGCGTGTTAGCGCAACGAGTCGGCGATTAAAACTGCTGCGCACTTCCTATCTTATTTTTACGCTAGGGTTTATTGGTTGGTTTGCGCAGGGACAGCTCACTATTATCAATGTCACGGCGGCGGTGGAATCACTATCGGGTGGTGGTGATTTGAGTTTCCTGCTGAACGATCCTATGACAGTGATTCTCTGGATTTTTACGTTGGGTACGTTGTTGGTCTGGGGGCGAGTACATTTTGTGGTTGGCTGTGTCCATTCGGCGCATTGCAAGAATTAATCAGCATGATTGCCAATACCGTTGGATTGCACCAGCGACGATTACATACGGCTTTAGATGCCAAACTCAAATGGATTAAGTACGGTGTACTGGCCACGATAATAGGCGCTATTTTCGTGGCGCCATCCTTTGCTGAGCTTGCAGTAAAAATCGAACCCTTTGAGACTGCGATTAGTTTTTACTTTATGCGCGAGTGGCCTTATATTCTCTGGGCGGCTGTCTGTCTGGTCTTAGGTGTGGTGGTGTATCGTGGCTATTGTCGCTATATCTGCCCACTTGGAGCAGCGCTCGCAGCGGTGAATGTATTGCAGCGCTGGTCGTGGATACCGCGGCGCGAAGAATGTGGAACACCTTGTCAGTCATGTCGTCATCGTTGTGAGTATCAGGCGATTACTCCAGCAGGTGAGATCACGTATAGTGAGTGTTTTCAATGTTTGGATTGTGTAGCCATTTATCAGGATGATGAGCGTTGTTTGCCGTTGATTCAAGAACGTAAAACAGGGTCACGAATAATTACAATTACAGAGGTAGGTAGAACATGATGCAGCGACGTCAGGTATTACGTTGGGGTTGGGGGTTATTAGGTGCGGCTGCTGCGGGTAGCCTGTTAGCTAAAGAGGCGCATTCAACGTTCATGGGCAAGTCAGACAAGTTGATTTGGCGTGAGCGTGCGTTGATTGGATTTGGTACCACTTTGTGGATTAAAGCAGCGCATGAAAATACGGATCAACTCGAGCAAGCGTTAGCGGCTGCTGTGCAAGTGATTCGTAGCATTGAGCGACAAATGAGTTTGTTTGATCCTGAAAGTGATCTTAGTCGGTTGAATCGGTCAGGCTCATTGAAAAAACCAGATGCTGATTTATTCGCTGTTTTAAAAATTGCTGAACATATAGCGAGACAAAGCCAAGGTGCCTTCGATGCCAGCATGCAGCCATTGTGGGAAATCTGGTCTAAGGCAGCATCACAAAAAAGTCAGCCTACTTCGCTGGAAATTCAACGCGCACGTAAACGAGTGAATTGGCGTGCGGTGCAAGTCACACCCGATGCAATAAATTTACAACTAGCCGGTATGGGGGTATCGCTCAATGGAATTGCTCAAGGCTATGCCACCGATAGAGTGCGCGCCACCTTACAAGCACACGGTATTCAGCATGCGTTGATCGATGCCGGTGAAACAGCATTATTAGGTAGCGCACCGAATGATAAACCCTGGAGTCTGAGTATAGAAAGTGCAGCTACGCTAAAAAATTCTGACTCAAAAAATACCTTGCAGGCCACATTAAATCAGCTGGGTGCTAGCGCACCGATAATCATTAGCGACGGCCGTGCCATGGCGACGTCGTCGGATGCACACACCACCTTTAGTCAAGACCATCGCTATCATCATATTTTGAATCCACACACGGGTTATTCTCCGGCGCAGTGGTCATCGGTGACCGTACTAGCATCAAGTTGCGTTGTAGCAGATGCCTTAACCAAAGTATTTTTCATGACACCTAAAGACCGTGTCATTGCAAAAGCTCAGCAGTGGGGAGTGGATGTGGTTATGCAAGATAAAGCAGGTCAGTGGTTAGCGAGTTCTGGCGCTCCGCTACAAGGATCATTAGCTTAAGGCGTTACCGCAAACGATTGTCCATTTTTTATATACCCACTCGGTAGACTGGATATGTTGTCGACGTACAGTTTGCGTCGTCGTTTTGTTTTTGCATAAAGGTTTTTGTTCATGTTTAGCACTGATCCGCACTTCGATATCACTTCACTTGGCTTAACTCTGTATACCGACAAAATTCCGTCTGCAGTGGCTCAGGCTATGCATGCGCATGCGCAGTCGAATGTGGTCTTAGTACCGCTTCATAAAGAGGCCATCATTGGAGCAGGTCGCCGAACCGATAGCCACCTCAATGTGAAACAGCGAGTAGAGAAACACGGCGGTAGGCTTATCAGCGGCTGGAGTTTGGATAGAAATAAAAAACAGATTAATGATGGAATTTTCCGCTGGACCTTTCATTCGAATTGGCTCAGCCCAGAAAATCAACTAGTTAATATAACTATCGACACCAAACAGAAATTTTCAGAAAAACATACCTTTTGGCATGATGCCGTTCGTATGCCTGATGTTGTAGAGGGTTATGCATATAACGATCTTTTTATAACGACCAATCGAATCGCTGCAGAAAAATTTAAGGTTGAATTAGGTAAGCTTTACTGGTTTGCCAGTGGTTTATTTAAGCCTATCGAAGAAAGCGATGGTAAATGCTACTGGCTAACGGATGGCTATCGAGGTAACTTCGATCGCTTGGAAAAAGAGCATGGGGTTCGTTTGTTTAAAACTGAAAAAGGCTATATGCCTACTGAAAAATCGGTTCCTGATTTGGAAAATGATGAGCGTACTGCAGACATGCTGTTCCGCTTTTACATGCAAGTCAATTAAGAAGCATGTCTTAATTAGTGTTTAGCCTAATCGATGCCATGAACGAGGTGTTCTGCAATAGCTAATGACGACGTCAGGCCAGGGGACTCGATACCAAACAAGTTTATCAAACCCGATAGGCCATGTTGTTGTGGTCCTTGAATAAAAAAATCGGCATCCGGTTCACCGGTACTTACTAATTTTGGGCGTATACCTGAATAAGCAGGTTGCAGTGCGCCGTCGTGAAGCTTGGGCCAGTAGCGTCGAATCTGTTCGTAGAATTTTTCGCCACGTGCGGCATCGACGTGATAATCGATCTGATCTATCCACTGTACATCCGGGCCGAAACGACCTTGCCCGCCCATGTCTACGGTGTAGTGCACGCCTAAGCCGCCGGGTTCGGGTATGGGATAAACCAGTCGCGAGAAAGGCGCTTTACCGCTGAGTGAAAAATAATTTCCTTTTGCGTATCGCATCGTGGGTACGTGTTGTGCCGCTAGTCCATCAATGCGCGCAGCTACTTTTGCAGCATGCAATCCCGCAGAATTAATAACGATGTTGGCGCTAATAGAGGCGGGTGCGTCGCCACCCGTCACTACATCAAAGTGATTATTTTTCGCGATGATGCGCTCAACCGGAGTACGCACTGCGAGCACCGCACCATGACGCTCTGCATCGCCGAGTAAGGCAAGCATGAAACCGTGACTATCGATAATGCCAGTTGACGGTGAAAACAAGGCCGCTGTGCATTCAACCTCGGGCTCTAGTGCTTGTGCCTGCGCACGGCTGATCAAAACTAAGTCAGTGACGCCATTACTTTCGGCTTTTTGTTTGATAGCCTGCAGTTTCGCTTCTTGAGCTGCTGTTGTGGCGACGATGAGTTTTCCACACTGACGGTAGTCGACGCCATAGTCTTTACAGAATTGATAAAGCAGCGATCTGCCTTTAACGCACAAAGTCGCTTTCAATGAGCCGGGTGGGTAATAGATGCCGGCGTGTATGACTTCACTATTGCGTGCACTGGTCTCAGTTCCGAAGTCATCGTGTTGTTCTACTATGATGACTTCGAGACCTTTGCGAGCCAGTGCACGGGCACAGGCTAATCCTACGACACCGGCTCCGATAATGACCGCGGTTTCTTTCATTCGTCTAATGCAGTCGACCGGGTTCGCCGTGACAGAGTTTGAATTTTTTCCCTGAGCCGCAAGGACATAAGCCAGCCGGGTCTTGCGTATCGCTATCCGCAGTTAGATCGCGTTTGCTAAAAGTACTAGGACGAGCTTGTGAGATTTGCGATTCGCGCAGAGTTTTGAGGCCTGCATAAATATTCAATACATCGGTGGTTAACCGTTCAGACATGGCGATATGCTCTTCTAGAGGTATGTCTTTCGCGAGCAGTGTTTCCCAGCCTTTTTCGGTTCCATACAAAAAAATAGTGGATAGCCACTGAGGGTTAGCCACAGCAATATCAGACCATCCTTCTTCATCTAGACTCATGCCTTTAACGAAGCCCATGCACCATTCATCAAGAATAGGGATGGGGTTGCCACTGTTGATGTTTTCCAGAAGCAGCGGCTCGTAGTATTCAGGCGCTTGAGAAAGCGTGCGCGTAATATCGTTCATGTGGCGCATCAGCATGCTGAGAATGCGACTAGCTTCATCTTCAGTGCTGAAGTTGGGGCTGTCTTTGCCGTGTTCTGTATCCCACACCCAGCGCATCCATTCACTAGGTAAGATGAGTTTGGGGGCACAAATGAGTGCCGTTAAAAATCCATCTAGCATGGATACATTCATCGATTCGTCGATACCTTCTGCGTCGAGCAAAAAATCATCGAGTTCTTCGATTTCTTCATCGCTCAGTGGATCTTGAACCGGCTGATTACTCGCCATGACATACCCCTAAATAGGTCTTCATTTGAACTAGGTTGGTTGTAACGCACTAGCCTATAAATTGGCCTGATTTCCACTGTCCCTGCCGTTTCGGTCGCCCATCGCCATAGGTTTCGGTACCTTCGCCATGCTTTTCACCGCGTTTGAAAGCGCCCTTATAGACATCGCCATTACGAAAGGTGTAGGTACCTTGTCCTTCAGGACGCCCATCGTGAAATTGGCCTACGTACTTGTTACCGCTTTTAAAAAGTAGCGATCCCTGACCATTGAATCTATCGTTCTTAAATTCTCCCTCATACCGATCACCGTTGGCATACACAAAAAGACCTCGGCCATTTTGCTTGTTGTCTTTGTAGGTTCCTATGTAGTTATCACCATTCGCGAAGAGATAGTTGCCTTGTCCTTCGTATTGTCCCTCTTGAAACTGCCCGTTGTAGATATCGCCATTGGCGTATTTAAACGTTCCTTTTCCGTGATAGTGATTATTAAGGAACTCACCCACGTATTCAGCACCGTTAGCGAATTTGTAAGTGCCTACCCCATGGTAGCAGTCATCTTGGAGTTGGCCCACATAGTGGTCGCCGTTGTGATAATTCAGAGTGGCTACGCCAGATGGGGCATTCATAGGAGGGGTGCCTAAGGTAAACCGGCATCATACCAATCCTTGGAAGGATGGGGCGTTTACTACCCATGTGGGGCGTGGGTGTTGTTGGTTGGTTGCAGTGCAAAGGATTTTTTCGATCAGATGTGGGTGAACTATAGGCACGGATGTCTGATGCACTACATGCCTAATTCATAAGTGTCTCTTGTGATATATTCCAGCCCGATGAAACTTCACACCGCGCCTTTACGTTGGATTGCCAAATTTCTGCTTGCAGCCGTATTGCTGCAAGCATTGGCACCGGCTTGGGCGGGAGCCAGCAATAAAAGTACTGAGTCTTTACTTGAAATTTGTACTACCGCAGGTACTCATTGGATTAAGCAGGCCGCTGATAACAATGACTCATCAATACTTGATCATCAGTCGGCACATAAGCACTGCGTTTTTTGTGCATCCACTGGTGCTGCTGATTCCTTTGATGCTTCCAAACTTTTAGTTAACCACACTTCCTCTGACGTTATTTCAGAACGTGCCTTGCCTTTGGCGCGGGTATTTTCTGGACATAGCATTCTCTCCCGCGCTCCGCCGCTTTAATACCCCATCCTTGGTGATCACGGTCTTCGTCTAAAACGGCGGAGTCAATGATTAGCTTTAGCCCTATGCCGCATTGCGAGCATACGTCATGGACTTATCGACTTTCAAAAACTAATTAATTCGCCAGCGCGCTTACGCCGGCTTTATTAGTTAAAAAAATTGTCGGATTAAAAAACTAATTACAAAAGGATTCTCAGATGAATTCGCCATTTAAATTGAGCAAAGTATCAGTAGCGATACTTATGGCTATGGGGGCTTTATCGGCAGCAGCAGAAGAGCGCTTACCTGAAGTGGTTGTCACAGGAACAGCCGACCCAGTTTCAACTCAGCTTGATATCACACGGGCTGCGCAAGCAATCAAAGAAATTCCAGGTGGTGCTTCTTTAGTGGATATGGATGTGGTCAAACAAGGTCGTGTGTCAACCTGGGTCGATTCATT
>JBEGSP010000269.1:0-3764 GCA_041179845.1 Pseudomonadota bacterium | reverse complement strand
GCGAAGGCGGTGCCACTTTATGGTTATCCGTCATGACTGGACCTGAGTTATTCCGCAACCACTCAACACACTGCTTAATAATGCGATTGGACTGGCGCATTTCTTCAACGCGCACCAGATAGCGGTCATAGCAATCGCCATTTACACCCACCGGAATATCAAAATCCATTAAATCGTAAACTTCATAGGGCTGCTTCTTACGCAAATCCCACTCAATCCCTGAACCACGCAACATCGCACCAGTAAAACCCATCTGCAACGCACGTTCTGGCGACACTACACCGATACCCACTAAGCGCTGCTTCCAGATACGGTTATCTGTTAACAGCGTTTCATATTCGTCGACGTACGTTGGGAAACGATTCGTAAAGTCTTCGATAAAGTCGAGCAATGAACCCTGACGATTATCGTTAAGTCGCGTGATGGCTTTCGCGTTGCGAATCAATGACGCTTTATATTGAGGCATGCTATCAGGCAGATCACGATACACACCACCCGGACGGTAATAAGCCGCGTGCAAACGTGCACCAGAAACGGCTTCGTAGCAATCCATCAAATCTTCGCGCTCACGGAAGGCATACAAGAATACGCCCATCGCACCCACATCTAATGCATGCGCACCCAACCACAGCAGGTGATTCAATATGCGTGTGATTTCATCAAACATCACGCGAATATATTGCGCACGCAAAGGCACTTCTACGTTCAGCAATTTTTCAATCGCCATCACATAGGCGTGCTCGTTACACATCATTGAGACGTAATCGAGCCTATCCATGTAAGGCACAGATTGCAGATAGGTGCGCGTTTCAGCTAGCTTTTCAGTCGCACGATGTAACAAGCCGATGTGTGGATCTGCTCGTTGAATAACTTCGCCATCCAGCTCCAACACGAGACGCAACACACCATGCGCCGCAGGATGCTGAGGTCCAAAATTGAGCGTGTAGTTCTTAATTTCAGCCATGACGAGTCGCTCCCTTAATCAACACATTACGAAGGGAAGTAGATGACTCAATTTCGGTGCAGGCTAACTTCGCCAGAGCGAAGTTAAGCGCGCACTGCGCGCGGCCGTAACCAAAATTGAGGGTGTAGTTCTTGATTTCAGCCATGACTATTTAATACCGTAGTTATCTTCACGAATCACACGCGGTACGTTCTCACGCGGCTCAATCGTGACGGGCTGATAAATCACCCGCTTTTGCTCAGGGTCGTAGCGCATTTCTACATAACCGCTGATCGGAAAATCTTTGCGGAAGGGATGACCAATAAAACCGTAATCGGTCAGCAAACGACGCAGATCGTCATGTCCTTCAAACAGAATGCCGAATAAATCAAACGCTTCGCGCTCATACCAATTGGCAGACGACCAAATCGGACAAACCGAAGGGATCACAGGTAAATCATCGTCGGCAGCAAAGGTGCGTATACGTAAACGCCAGTTATGCGTTACCGATAACAGATGCACCACTACAGCGAAACGAGCGCCATGCCATGCGCCATCACCATAGCCGGAGTAATCAATGCCACAAAGATCGATCAACTGCTCGAATCGAGTAGATGAATGATCACGCAAATCCTGCATCGCCGATAAATAATCAGACGATTTGATGACTAGCGTGATTTCGCCGAGCTCATCGGTCAAAGAGTGAATTTTTTCACCCAATACCAGCTGCAAAGCATTTTTGAGATTGTCGAGTTGGGTGCTCATGTCTGGATTCGTTGAATTCAGCGGGCAATGGTATTGGTGCGGCGGATTTTGTTTTGCAATTGCATAATCCCGTACAGCAGCGCCTCGGCAGTCGGGGGGCATCCAGGAACATAAATATCCACCGGAACGATACGATCGCAACCACGAACAACTGAATAAGAGTAATGGTAGTAACCACCGCCATTCGCGCAGGAACCCATCGAAATGACCCAGCGTGGCTCAGCCATTTGGTCATATACCTTGCGTAAGGCAGGCGCCATCTTATTGCATAGCGTGCCAGCCACAATCATCACATCGGATTGTCGGGGAGATGGACGAAACACCACACCAAAACGATCGAGATCGTAGCGTGACGCGCCTGCATGCATCATCTCAACCGCGCAGCAAGCCAGACCAAAGGTCATCGGCCAGAGCGAACCTGTACGAGTCCAGTTGATTAGCTTGTCAGCAGTCGTTGTGACAAAGCCTTCGTTGAGTAAACCTTCAATAGCCATTGATCATTCCCAATCTAGGGCGCCTTTTTTCCACTCGAAAATTAGGCCCACCACCAGCACACCAAGAAAAATCATCATTGCCCAAAAACCCAGCAAGCCGATGTCGCTCATAGCAACCGCCCAAGGCACAAGAAACGCAACCTCGAGATCAAAAAGTATGAAGAGTATGGCGACAAGGTAGTAGCGCACATCAAACTTCATACGTGCATCTTCGAATGCTTCAAAACCGCATTCGTAGGCGGAAGTTTTTTGTGCGTCCGGTCTGTGCGGCCCAAGCAGGCGGCCCAGAATTTGGGGAGCAACACCGACAACAATACCGACACCAATGAACAACAATATCGGCAGGTAGTTTTCGAGGTTCACAATAGTCGCAGTAGAAAAATCAGATGAAATTATCACCCAACATGGAGCCAAAAAGACAACCCTGTCATTTCAGCAAAAAGCCAGTAAAAGGCATTCTCTTACTGGCCCGCTAGATTATTTTTTAACTGGTGCCGACGGCGAGACTCGAACTCGCACAGCTTACGCCACTACCCCCTCAAGATAGCGTGTCTACCAATTTCACCACGTCGGCAAAAGCATGCCATTTTAACCTGCTTTGAGATACCAATTCAACGCAGTATCGTTAGTGAGTAATCGATCTGAAATAATCGATATATCTCTAACGACTATCGTTTTAATCGCGACCCGCAAGTCGTTGATTTACATGAGCCAAACTCATGAAACGATGGAATATAACTAATTGGCTGCTACTCGCTAGCAGCCACTCAGGACTTACTTCGGTATCTCGTTCGATTGACCTGAAGCAGGGGCTACAGATTGTGACTGGCCAGTCGCGTTTTGTTGCTTGGCCGGAGCTGCTGACGTTGCTGGAGTCGCGGGTATCTGATCCATGACGCCTGCACCACCGGCTGCGATAGGACGACTACCGATAAAGCTCAACGCTAGTGTGGCCACAAAAAATACAGCCGCTGCGATGCCGGTTGAACGTGAGAGAAAGTTGGACGATCCACTCGCGCCAAACAAACTACCCGAAGCGCCCGAACCAAAGGCGGCACCCATATCAGCACCTTTACCGTGCTGCAGAAGCACTAAACCAATAATAATCAGCGCAGTTACAACCTGTACAACGATAACAATACCAAGCAAAGTATTCATGATTGAATTTCCGTCATTCTATTAAATCAGTACCAACAAATTTTGTTACTAGGATCGGCGTTATAAACAGTTACGCATGAGCGAGTTTGCAAATACAACATCCGATTAAATGTAAATCATAGTGTTACCAAGCCAATTAAGCCGCCGCAGCTATCGCTAAAAAATCGGCCGCATTCAATGATGCACCGCCTATTAATCCGCCATCAATATCTGACATAGCGAGTAATTCTTTGGCGTTGTCTGGCTTCATGCTGCCGCCATACAAAATACGAATCGTATTGGCTGCAGTCGCATCAGCCCGAGCCAACGCTGCACGTATTACAGCATGAACTTGTTGTGCCATCTCAGGCGTAGCTGTCTTACCCGTACCGATCGCCCATACCGGCTCATACGCAATCACGATT
>JBEGSP010000268.1:0-6667 GCA_041179845.1 Pseudomonadota bacterium | reverse complement strand
GCCATTAACAATAAACTGATTCCGCTTCATAATCGCTTGTTTACTGAGCCTAACCCAGTACCGGTGAAATGGGCGCTAGCGCAAATGGGTCGTATCGAAGCAGGTATTCGACTACCTTTAGTGACGTTAGGCAGCGCACATCACGATGCAGTTCTTTCAGCTTTGCGTGAGTCAGATGTGCTGTAAAGCTTGGTATGCTGAATGCGCATACAAAGAATCTAGTTTCCCAATGGTTGCAACTCGTTGTTTTGATTTCTCCTAAAAATTTCAGTGAATTCCCCCTCATGATGACTCTTGCCTCACGTTTTAATTTGACCTCGTTGCGCCGTTCCGCGTGCTTACTTTCGATGGCCTTAGTCACTCTCTCGGGCTGCAGCTCGGTGAGCGAGATGCTGGAGCCTGAAAAGATCGATTACAAGAGCGTTGGTAAGACGAGTAGTAATGCGGGTACCAAACTTGAAGTTCCGCCAGACTTGACTCAGGCCAAAGGTGATAGCCGTTACGCCGTAGGAGAAAATTCAAAAGGAACGGCGACTGCATCATCATTTAACGAGCAACGTAAAACTCCAGGCACCAAGCCCGTTGAAGGCAAAGTGGCGCCATCTTCAGACCCGCTTGCTGGCATGCGCGTTGAACGTGCTGGCACTCAGCGCTGGCTGGTGAGCAAACAAGCGCCAGATGTTCTGTGGCCACGTATTAAAGAATTTTGGCAAGAAAGTGGATTCTTATTAGCCGTTGAAACTCCTGAAGCGGGTGTCATGGAAACCGACTGGGCTGAGAATCGTGCCAAGATTCCCCAAGATTTCATTCGCAACACGATCGGTAAAGTATTTGATTCAATTTATTCGACCGGTGAGCGCGACAAATTCCGCACACGTTTAGAGCGCACCCCTGACGGTGGTACTGAAATTTATATTAGTCATCGCGGAGCTGCCGAAGTTGTCACGGGCCAGATGAAAGATAAAACCATCTGGACCAGTCGTGCCTCTGAACCCGAACTCGAAGCGGAATTCCTCGGTCGTTTGATGGCACGCTTGGGTAATGACGAGAAGCCAACAACCGCGAAGGCTGCCGTAGACAGTGCTAAGCCGTTACAAGATCGTGCCAAATTAGTGAAGGATACAGCGGGCAGTTTCTTGGTTGTGGATGAAGGTTTTGATCGTGCATGGCGCCGTGTTGGCTTAGCCCTTGATCGTGTTGGTTTCACGGTTGAAGATCGTGATCGTACTCGTGGTCTCTACTTTGTTCGCTACATCGATCAGGTGGCTGATGCTGAAGTCAAGAAAAGCGAACCCGGGTTCTTCTCTCGTTTGTTTAGCTCGAAAGACGATAAGAAGGGCGCACAGCGTTATCGTGTGCTTGTCAAATCATCGAGCGACGCTAAGACGCAGATCAGCGTACTGGATGAGCAAGGTGAGGTCGCTAAGAGCGCCAATGCGGAACGCATAATCACTTTGTTGAATGATCAGCTTAAGTAAATTCGCACAAGCTCAGATAAGCTGCGTATTAGGTCGTTCACTAACCTTTATTTGCTTGAGAGCCGCTGATGAGATTTGCTAGTCTTGGCAGCGGCAGCGAGGGCAATGCTCTTCTCATTTCTGCAGGCGCTGGAAATTTGGCTACTCACCTAATGCTTGACTGCGGTTTCGTCATGCGTGAGGTCGAGAAGCGCATGGCGCGATTGCAATTGAATCCCTCAGAGTTGGCCGGCATCTTAGTCACCCATGAGCACTCAGATCATGTGGGTGGCGTGTTCAAGCTAGCTCGTCGCTATCAATTACCGGTATGGTTAAGTCACGGCACCTGGGATGCCACACGCAAAGAGTCCGAAGGTGTTGATGTGCGCATTTGTCGAGATGGTGAAGCGTTGGCGATCGGTGAATTAGAAATACGTCCCTTTACCGTGCCGCATGATTCGCGCGAGCCCTTGCAATACGTCGCATCCGACGGCATCCGTAAACTTGGTGTGTTGACTGACATAGGCCAGACAACTCCGCATGTTAGAACTGCGCTGTCAGGGTGTGATGCACTCCTACTTGAATTCAATCACGATAGCGCGATGCTGGCTAACTCATCCTATCCGCCATTTCTTAAATCACGTATTGCTGGGCCTCTTGGGCATCTATCGAATGAGCATTCGGCGCAGCTGCTATCGTCATTAGACCGCAGCAAATTAAAGCGTCTGGTAGCGGCGCATTTATCGAAGAAAAACAATTCACCGGAGTTGGTGCGGCTAGAGATCGATAAGATCGTCGACAAAGAAGTCGAGGTAGTGATCGCAGGTCAGGATCAAGGCTTTGATTGGTTGGACTGCTAAAAGCAAAAAAGCCGTCACGAGGACGGCTTTTTCGTAATGCGGTCGAAGATTACTTCTTCTCTTCAGCTTTTGGAGCTTCTGCAGGAGCAGCAGCGTCAGCTTTAGGAGCTTCTGCAGGAGCAGCAGCATCAGCCTTTGGAGCTTCTGCAGGAGCAGCAGCAGCAGGCGCCTCAGCAGGAGCAGGCGCTGCAGCTTCTTCTTTCTTACCGCAGGCAGCCAGAGCCAGAGCGAGCAGGGAAGCGATCAGCAACGATTTTTTCATGATTTTCCTTCAGTTAAATAATAAGAATAATGCTTGAAGTATGTTTAATAACTACCGGTAGTTATCGCACGTTCAGGACGCTTTTCGGATGAGCGGATTGATTTTGACGCACCGCCGCAACTTCAAAACTTCCTAACCAGAAATTATACTGGCTTTCTTGAAAAGCTGGCAAGTGCTTTAACAAGCATTTCTGCGATTATTAGCCCGAAAATTCGTTATTTTCACGCGTGAAAAATTACGTTCGGATTTAGTGTTTGCAGAAAGATTGATTTGTCGTTCTGATAATCAATTCTCGGGAGCGGCTAACCAACCGATGTTGTACCAGTGATTTAGGCTGTCGATCAGGTCTTGGGAGGCGTTTACTATTGATTCAGGTCTGAGAAAACGCTGATCGGCGAGCGATTTAAGGCAAGCGAGGTCTTTGCCACTAACCCAAAAGGATTCGCCATTAACAAATAGATATTTTCCGCGGTAAAGCATGCGGGTTTTGCGGTGCAACTTGACGCCATTTTTTTGCAGCATTCTCAAGAATTTTTTACTCGGCACGCTACGCGCAAGAGGTTCGAAAATTACTGAGGGCTTCGGAGAAGACAAGTACTCACCGAGAAAAATATGCAGATCGTCATTGCTAAAACTAATCTTTTTTAGCTGTGTGCTGATTTTTTCAAACAGGTCGTCATGAATATGCGCGGGTTTGTTGGTGGGTTTGAGTCCACGATCGGTGTAGCGACCTTCTAATTCCAGGGTGTCTTCTTTATATTGCAGCAACGCCTGTGCGAGTTCTTGCCAGGAAGGTGCGCGAAAGCCTATCGAATAGGTCATGCATTCACCGATTGCGACGCCTTCATGAGCGTAGTGTGGTGGCAGGTAAAGCATATCGCCCGGATCGAGCACAAATTCCTGCTCAGGGCGGAAGTTCTCCAATACCTTAAGCGGCAAACCCGCTTTGAGAGTCAAATCTTGTTGGGCGCCGATGCGCCATCGACGCTGACCATGAGCTTGAAGTAAGAACACATCGTAAGAGTCAAAATGCGCCCCCACGCCGCCTTGATCGCTGGCGTAGCTGATCATCAAATCATCCAGCCTCGCATCGGGAATAAAGCGGAACTGACCTAGTAATTCTGCGGCACGATCATTATGCAAATCGACACCTTGTACCAGTAGTGTCCACTGTTTTTTGCGTATCGAAGGAAGATTAACTATAGGTCCGTTCTGCATACGCCAACGTGTGCTGATCTGGCTAATGAGTCGTGATTCAACATCGTCTTGCGCCGCCAATTCGAACAGTGCTTCACGCGAAAGGACAGGCTGCATATCGGAAATAGCCTGACGTATCAGCAAAGGTTTCTTTTGCCAGTACGTGCGCAAGAATGTTTCAGTCGACATTGAGCCGAGAACGGTATGATTTTTCATGGGCAGATTATAGCGATCCGAATGGCTGATGAGTTGATCGCTGAGCGGTCCGATCTTAGCGAGTACCAGGGCCGGCGGTTATAATTCAACATGGTTTACTAATTAGGACATCATGATGGAAATCGGCAAAGATACGGTCGTTACGCTGCATTACAAATTAAGTGACGCGCAAGGGAATCAGATCGAAGAAAGTCAGGCGCCGATGGTCTACCTGCACGGGGGCTATCACAACACACTGCCCAAGATTGAGGAAGCTCTCAATGGCAAATCGGCAGGCTATCAGGTCACGATACAAGTCGAACCGGTGGATGCTTTTGGTGAATATGATGCCACTCTGGTAAAGATCGAGCCTAGAGAAGCGTTGCCTGAGCCGCTGGAAATCGGTATGCAATTCGAAGGTTCACCCGACGGCGACGAGCATGCTGAAGATCGCATATTTACCGTGACTGATATTGCCGACGGCAAGGTTGTTTTGGATGGCAATCACCCTCTAGCTGGGATTTCACTTCGGTTTGCTCTGAATGTGATCGAAGTTCGTGCCGCTAGCGCAGAAGAAGTCGCGCATGGTCATGTACACGGCCCGCATGGTCATCACCATCATGATGATGATGACGACGGCGATCAATTCCGTTCGATACAGTTACAATAAAAAATCGTATCTGTGGCTAGATGAACTTGTTCTATGGTTCATCTGCCACAATAGAGAATGCATTCTCTGCAGTGGGATCTACAGCGATCATGCTGATCCCTACATTCAGGTTTACGTAACCTAATTGACCGTTCCATATAATGCTGCCATTGTTTTTTTCGGTGGTTGGCGTTGATCCTTGAATCACCAATATCTTCACTCCTGATTTTTCAGCTAAATTTTTCAATTGCTGGCGCAGCTCAACATAGCCATCGCGCGGCTCGGTTTTGCGGCGTGCATCGGGTAGTGGATTGCCATCACAAAAAAGGACGATGTGGGTCTTACGCTCGCGTTGAGCTTGTGTTTGTAATCGATGTAACCAATCGCGGTTAGCGATCAGTCTGTCTTCGAATTCACTATTGCCGCCAGCAGAGACTAAATAATTATTATTATTTGCGGGTACATTGAGCGTTGCGAACAGCACATTCTCAATACTCCAACGCGTGTTTTCCGCGTAATTTCTAAATGCCGCGATGGCAGACTGACGGCGCAAAGGGATGTGCTTGCCACCGCTCCAACTGATATCGCCATATACCTGATCGCGTAGCAAGTTGAGCCAGGCGGTGGGGGCGGGACGATTTTGTCTATCGCGACAGGTAATCCAGTCATCGCCTGCTAAGGATAAAACGACGGGTGCGACAGAACTTTCCAACAAGGCCGTGCGCTGTCGATATAGACGATCGGTACACGGCTCACGTTTAGAGCGCATGCCATTCACAACGATGAAAGTGGGATTTGCGGCTTGCGCACTTTCGAGAGCAATTTTCAGCTCGTTCTCGTCGCCCGTCTCTTGTAGCACATGCATGAGTACAGCGAAATGAAAGGGCTCCGCGTGCGCGTGCGTCGCAAGCATCACACCGCATAAAAATAAGCTGGGTAATGAGCGTGCAAGCAAACGAGGGAAGAAAAGTATCACTTCGCCTCGCTTTGATGACTTAATTTTTTTAAGCGATATAAAGCGTCTAATGCTTCGCGTGGACTTAAGGTATCTGGATCAAGTTCATACAAGGCCGTAAGAGCGGGGTCAGTTGGTGTTGCAGCTTGCTCAGCGACTTCGTTTTCGATGGCAAATAAATCAAATTGACTTGCACCGTTCGTAGATTGGTTTTCAAGCGCAGATAAATGTTTGCGCGCTGCTCGTATCACTGCAGCGGGTACTCCTGCTAACTGGGCTACTTGCAAGCCGTAGCTTTGCGATGCAGGTCCTTCTTGCACGGCATGTAAAAAAACGATGCTGTCTTTATGCTCAACTGCAGATAGGTGCACATTAGCGCATGCGGGATTCGCCTGAGGTAGTTGAGTTAATTCGAAGTAATGCGTAGCAAACAAAGTAAAGCTACGATTTTGCTGCAACAGCCAATGCGCAATAGCCCAAGCGAGTGCCAGACCATCAAAGGTTGATGTGCCACGTCCAACTTCATCCATCAACACCAGCGATTGTTCTGTTGCGCCGTGCAGTATCGCAGCCGATTCCATCATCTCGACCATAAAGGTAGAGTAACCTCCTGCGAGGTCATCCGATGCGCCAATACGAGTAAAGATTCGATCAATCGGACCTAACTTTGCAGAGCTTGCCGGCACATAGCTACCCACATACGCCAATAAGGTGATGAGGGCGAGTTGTCGCATGTAGGTTGATTTACCGCCCATGTTTGGGCCTGTAATCAGTAACAGTCGACGCGTTGGACTGAGCTGACAATCGTTAGCGATGAATCGCTCTATGGTGTTTTCTACAACAGGATGACGTCCCTGATGAATGGCTATGCCGGGCTCTGCTACAAGCTCAGGCTTACACCATTGATGACGCTGAGCGTGATCCGCGAGTGCAACCAAACCATCCAATGATGCGACGGCGCGCGCAAGGTTCTGCAGAATTTCTATTTCAGGCAATAGTTTTTGCAGCACTTGCTCGTAAAGCAGTTTTTCTCGTGCCAAGGCGCGATCTTGTGCTGACAAGGCTTTATCTTCAAACGCTTTGAGTTCAGGT
>JBEGSP010000267.1:0-9252 GCA_041179845.1 Pseudomonadota bacterium | reverse complement strand
ATTCATTCGACTTCAACAAATTAGGAATAATTTGTGATTCGAGAATTTCCATCAAAGAGACCTGACAGGCATCATTGCTATTTTTATTTTCAGCGTAACCGGATGACGCAGAAGAATCATTAGACGCACTCTTCCCTGACATCAGCCAGAGCTTTTTCTTTGGTAGTACCGAACGCACTGCTGCCGCAAGATTCAAGTACATGAGTTGTCTCCCCTCGTGCCTCTGAGAAAGCGCTGATTACATAAAACCGGAGACCTTTGTGCCGAAAAAAAAACGGCTAGTCCTTGATATTCATGGCTCATGCGTCACACAGCTACGCTGGCTGGCCATACAGTTTCCGATAAATCAGCACTTTCTTAACTGCCCGTCGCTCAATACTATTAACTAATTAGTATTTGTTTTAAGATTTTTGGCGATCGAGCATCACCGCAAGACTCAAAGTAACAGAAGTACGTGGGTAAGTAAAAAGAACTTTCAGCGGCTGGAAATTCAATCCAAAGAGAGGGAGTTATTCCATGACTGGGTGGTACTAGCTGACTGATGAAAAGTGATGCGTCTGGGTAGTTAAGCCATAGAGTGAGTGAAGATTGTATGAGCCGAATGTGTCAAAAGCTGCCAGAAGAGTAATAGATCGTTACAAGATAACTTACTCTTCGTATACGCCTTCCAAACGATCTTCTAAATCCTCTTCTGCCCGCTTGAGTTGTGCAAGCGTCGCTTCATCTGGTTTCCAGAATTCACGATTTGACGCTTCCAGCAAGCGACTCGCTACGCGCGCTGCAGCAGTTGGATTCAGTTTAGCCATGCGTTCACGCATCTCTGGATCGAGCATGAACGTTTCGGTCAGCTTTTGATACACCCATGGCTGTACTTGACCGGTGGTGGCCGACCAACCCATGGTGTTAGTGACATGCAGCTCGATTTGGCGCACACCTTCGTAACCATTTTTGAGTAAGCCTTCATACCATTTAGGATTCAGCATACGCGTGCGTGTTTCGAGCGCGACTTGTTCAGTCAAGGTACGAACGGTACCGCTACCTTTGGTTTGATCGCTGATATAAACCGGCGCCACTGGCGCATCAGGTCCTTTGGCACGCTTGACCGCACGGCTAATACCGCCGAGAGTATCGAAGTAAGTATCGATGGTAGTGACACCCAACTCAACGGAATCTAAATTTTGATACGCCAAATCGACACCAGACAAAACACTCTTTAGCAAAGCAGTTTGTTGAACTGGACGGCCATTCACACCGTAGGCAAAACCCTTGCGCTTCGTGTAGGTCTCGGCGAGTTCATCTTCATCATCCCAACGACTGTTATCGACTAACTGGCTCACATTCGAACCATACGCACCTTCGGCATTACCAAATACTCGTAGTGAAGCGGTTTCAAGATCACATCCATGTTCGGCTTGATGAGCCAGCGCGTGTTTACGAATGAAATTCATCTCGACGGGCTCATCAGCAGAGGCCGCCAAATAGGCAGCTTCAGCTAGGAGCTTAATTTGCAATGGCAGCAGATCACGGAAAATTCCCGACAACGTAATCACTACATCAATACGTGGACGACCCACCTCTTCGAGTGGTAATAATTCTGCGCCCGCCATACGGCCATAACTATCAAAACGTGGCTTCGCACCCATCAACGCTAAGGCTTGAGCGATCGGAGCACCTTCATTTTTTAAATTATCTGTTCCCCACAACACCATCGCAATCGTCTCTGGCAGTTGATTTCCATCGTTCACGTGACGCTTCAATAACTGCTCAGCCATACGCTTGCCATCCTTAACAGCAAACGCACTCGGCAAGCGGAAAGGATCAAAGCCATGAAGATTACGTCCGGTAGGTAAAATTTCTGGCGTACGAATCAAATCTCCACCGGGTGCTGGGCGTACATAGCGACCATCTAAGGCATGAAGAATTCCATTGATCTCATTGTCTTCACACATCAACTTATCGATAGCAGCGAGTGAGGTCATCAGCTCAGCATGCTCAGGCGGTATTGCCGTCGTCTGGCCATCAGTTAACATCGAGTGAATCATGCTACGAAGTTCTGGACTTGGCTGCACTCCATGCGATGCATCCGCCACCGATACCAACATCTCGGTGCGCTCTGACACCGACATAGGACGGCCAATCACATGCAAGCCTTCAGGAATGAGTGTGTATTCAAATTCCAGCACATCGTTATAAAGCTTCTGGGTTTTTTCTTCTGCATCATCACCCCACGCTGGCTCCAATGAAGCTAACTCAAGTTCTGCTGCTTGCGTCTGCACTAAGACCGTTAACTCGGTGCGTTCTGATTCGGATTCAGGATCGAGTCCACGTAGACGTTCAAGCGACGCTTTCAAATCGACTAAGCCACTATACAAACCTGCTTGCGCAATCGGTGGCGTGAGATAACTAATCAGCGTCGCTGCTGCGCGCCGTTTAGCAATCATGCCTTCCGAGGGATTATTCGATGCGTACAGATAGAAGTTAGGCAGATCACCAATCAAACGATCAGGCCAGCAATCTCCTGACATACCCGCCTGTTTGCCTGGCATAAATTCAAGTGCACCGTGGGTACCAAAATGAAGCACCGCAGCCGCACCAAAATCTTCACGTAAGTAGCGATAGAACGCAGAAAATGCATGCGTGGGTGAAAAGCCTTTTTCGTACAGTAAACGCATAGGATCACCTTCGTAACCGAAGGCGGGTTGAATACCTACCAAGACATTTCCGAATTGCGCACCCAGCACAAAAATTGAACGACCATCACTTTGCTGCTGGCCCGGCGCTGGACCCCAATGTGCTTCAATCTCTTTCAGCCAACGTTCACGACGTACATGATCATCCGTTGAAATCGTTGTGTGTACATTCGCTTGCGCACCATACTGCTCAGCATTACCTTTGATAACGCGCTCACGCAAATCATCCACATCAGCCGGCATGTCAATGGTGTAACCCGCTTCTTTCATCGAAGCGAGCATGTTAAAGAGTGATTCAAACACCGAAAGAAAAGCTGCTGTTCCGGTCGCACCTGCATTTGGTGGGAAATTAAAAACAACGGCAGCAATTTTTTTCTGCGCACGTTCAGCGCGACGCAAATCAATTAACTTACCTACGCGCGAAGCCAACATATCAGCGCGCTCTATGCACACTTGCATATCATGTTCGTTGTCAGACGCTGGGAAAATGCACCCACGACTGCAACCGGTGCACTGATCACCCGCACCCGTGCTGCGACCACCAAACACGATAGGGCCGGTTGATCCATCTAACTCAGGAATAGCGACCATCATCGTAGCTTCGACGGGCATCAAACCGCGATCATTCGCACCCCAACGCTCTAGCGTCTGAAATTCAACCGGCATCACCGACAAATAATTTACATCGAGCTTGGCGAGTATTTCTTCCGCTGCTTTTGAATCGTTGTATGCAGGGCCACCCACCATAGAAAAGCCTGTCAGCGAGATAATGGCATCCACCGTCGCATGACCGTCTTTCATAAAAAATTCTTCAACCGCGGGGCGTGCATCCAAACCGGTAGCAAAGGCCGGCACCACACGCATACCACGTGCTTCTAGTGCAGTGATCACACCGTTGTAGTGCGCTGCATTTCCCGCCACCAGATACGAGCGCAGCAGTAATAAACCTACGGTACCGCGCTTACCTGTTTTAGCTACGGCTGGAAGATCATTGATTAACTCTGACATGCCCTTGTTTTGAGCATTGCCTTTCATATTTTGATGATAAATACCGACTTCCGGATACTCCACCGGTGGCTGGACTTTGTAGATGCCACGCAAACTACGACGCGGGCCATCCGCGTAGTTATCCAACAGCATGCCTATCATGCTGGTGATGTTTTCATCGGAACCGGCAAGCCAATACTGAAGTACCAAAAAATAAATCCGCAGATCCTGTGCAGTACCCGGAATAAAACGTAACAGCTTGGGCAACTGACGCACGATTTTCATTTGCTTAGCACCCGCCATACCGGGCTTTTTAGCCTCACCGGGTTTGGTATTTCCACGCAGGCGCTTTAGCAACGCCATCGGGCCGCTAACTTTGCCATCCATTGTGAATTTACCCATGCGTGTTAAACGCATAACTTCGCCAGCAGACATGGTGCAAATCATTGCATCGCAGTGATCGCGGCGCGCGGTAAGCGCCGGCAAGACTGGCAGAAAGTGTTCTTCCAAGAACAGCATAGAGGCAATCACAATATCGCCTTGCTCTATGTCTTCAATACAGCGCTCTAGTGCCGTTGGACTATTACCCCACTCAGAAGCTGCGTGGACTGTCAGTCGCAAACCCGGGAAGGTGCGAGACAAAGCACTTTGAGCACGAATCGTCGCGCTCGCCAGGTGACTATCCATGGTCACGATGACGACGCGAGCGCTCGGTAGCTCGGTACGCGCTTTTCCAGCAGAACTTTGCTTGAACATTAGTCAGGCCTCTATTTTTGGTGATGACAGATTGCTTGAACGGCCGCTTACAGAGTTATTTTTTTGATTACAAAATCAAGCAAACTAGTAACAACACGCGCGCGTAATCCATAGGGAATTCGCGTTCAGGCCCTAAGCTAATGGGTATTTTTGCAAGTGTCAAGAAATCTTGACGTCACGTAAATCGTACACTAAGATTATTTCAGTTCGACGGCCGACAAATTTTTTATTTATTAATTAAATCAACGAGATACAGAAACTACCCTGTCGGCATGCTGGTAATCGAACCACGGCATAGCAACCTTACCCGCAGTAACCGAGGAAGTGAGACACGAAATCCAACGGAGATTTCGCTGAGTAGAACAAAACCGGTCGAAACGAACCGGAGGAGACGGACGTGAATTGGGATCTGGGGATTTTTAAGAAATCTAAATTTCTTGTAGAACAATTGAGCTCTTGGCCTGCCAAGGGGATTTTAAAATTACAAAATTCACAACAAACACCTGCGCCAGCACTCAATGATCCCTACTATCGTAAAGATACGCTGCTGGAAATCCTTCAGTCAGACATCATTCCCAGCCTGGTGGCATCCAAAGATAAAGAATCGCGCTATCCCAGCGGAAGTGCGATGAGAGAATACACTCCCAGTCCAGAGCAAGTGGATGAATTTGCTCAGCTCTGCATCAACTCCGATTTTAAAAAAGCCGAAGCGTTCGTTCATGATCTTCTGAACGACGGCAAAAGCGCCGAGAGTATTTACCTGAATTTATTTGCGCCTGCTGCGCAGCATTTAGGAACCCTATGGGAAGACGATGCCTGTGATTTCATCAAAGTCACACTAGGCTTGGTGCACATACAAACCATTACTCGCAAACTCGGCAAGTCGTTTAATGAAAAACGCAACTTGAGTGCGCCAGGTCCCAAAGCCTTGTTTGCAGCCATTCCGAAATCACAACATACCTTGGGTGTCTTGATGGTGTCTGAATTTTTCAGAAAAGAAGGATGGCAGGTATGGCTAGAACCAAATCCGATTGAATCACATTTGCTGAGTACTCTAGCCAATGAATGGTTTGACGTAGTGGGCCTATCAATAGGCACGAAGGAAGAGCTAAATGATCTGACCGATCTAATCAGCCGTATCCGCGCAGCCTCCCATAATCCTTCTGTATTCGTGATGATAGGTGGGCCAGCAATCCATCAGCGCACTGATCTTAGCAATCGTTTTGGTGCTGATGCCTTTGCTGCTGATGCAGCGACTGCGGTAGAACTCGCGAGAGAATTGCTGGCAACCACAGCCTAATTCAAAGCAGCGAATCAATAGGGTGGCTCGCGCATCGCCTCACAGCTGGGCAGTTCAAGATCGACGCGATCAGCGGGTGCAACTCGAGCACGGATCGCGGCGGCAAGGTTATGGATCGTGATGCTTGCCATGGCAGGACCCTTCTTAATATGGGAATTCACCAAATGTGATCATTGATTGCAATGAAATCAATGATTCTTAACGAGCAACTTTTTCTGTTATCGGGCTTATTCGGAGAAAAATGCGGTCATTCACCGCATTTTTTGCGGTGATTATATTGTTAATGCGGAGAATCCAGACCATAATCTCCGCATGAAAAGCGGTGATTACAACTATATCTGGCAATCCCATGATTGGCCCAACTGGCAATTTGATCTTGCTGCGCTCGCAGAATCTATTGCATCGGTCAGCCGCGCCCAGGGAATCTTGATGGGGCGGCTGGCCGACGCTGGCATGCCCATGCGCGACCAAGCTAGCCTGTATGCCCTGACAGAAGATGTCATCAAAACCAGCGAGATAGAAGGTGAAATCCTCAACCATGCCTCGGTTCGATCATCTATCGCGCGTCGCTTGGGTGTGGATATCGGAACACTCGTCCCAGTAGATCGTGACGTTGAAGGCGTTGTCGATATGGTGCTTGATGCCACCACCCATTGTCACGACACTGTCTCGACAGAGCGCTTGTTCGGATGGCATGCGGCGCTATTTCCAACGGGTTATTCTGGTCTGAACAAAATCACCATCGGTGCTTGGCGTGATGATGCTAACGGTCCTATGCAAGTCGTCTCCGGTCCTATGGGTCGTCGGCGAATACATTTCGAAGCTCCACCTGCAGATCGCCTGAAGCAAGATATTCATCAATTCCTACTCTGGCTTAATAACCCCACAAACGAGCCCGCGCTGATTAAAGCGGGGCTTGGGCATTTATGGTTTGTCACACTACATCCATTCGATGATGGCAATGGTCGTATAGCGCGTGCGATCGGCGATTTACTACTTGCGCGCGCTGAAGGTGGCACCCCGCGTTTTTATAGCGTGTCTGCACAAATACAAAAGGAACGAAAAGCGTATTACGAAATTTTGGAGCGAACCCAGAAAGGTGATTTAGATGTTACCGAATGGCTAGCCTGGTTTCTCAATGCTCTGCAACGTGCTGTAGACGAAGCCGAACATGCGCTTGATGGTGTGCTTTATAAAACACGCTTCTGGCAGCGTATGGGGACCCTGTCACTTAATGAAAGGCAAGTGAAAGTACTTAACAAATTACTTGATGGCTTTGATGGCAAACTCACCAGTAGCAAATGGGCTGTGATTGCCAAGTGCTCACCTGACACAGCGCTACGAGACATCAACGATCTGCTAGCGCGTGGTGTATTACATAAGACGGATGCAGGTGGCCGCAGCACTCACTATGAATTAAAGCAGCTAACTTAATTCACTTTTAAGGTGGCCACAATTTCTTTAAACGGTCGGTTAAGGTTTACTTCTTTCGTAAGACATCTATTTATCTCAACACGAATCCCCGTACGAATCGTCTTAGTTTTTCCCACCACACAGCAAGTTCAGTAAATCGAGATACTGCGTATCACGCGGTACATAGCCCCAATTTTCGGGCCGGACTCGACTACCCACCATCGTCCCCTCACCCATTTCACCATCGTAGATGCTCATTTTTATCATGCGCATTTGTTTGAATTTGCAATTAGCTTCGTACACTGTTTTTTCAGACACCCATCGATCTGTCTTATTTTTGTTTTTGTAATTAATAAGAATCATGACGCGAGGATAGCGTTTGTTCGTTAGGGTCTCCGGGTCGTAGTAGTACTTGCTATTCGTCCCCTTTGAAAACTCTACCCATTCTGCTGTTGCCAGCGGACTAATCAATAGGACAAACAAAGCAATCAGTAATTTCATCATTATTTTTTAGCAGTTACACAGTCTCTTTGTCAGTCTCAGCAGAAACCGAGTTCAATTCAGGCTCTCTTAGTAGTGGCAACGCAAGTGTAATCACCCAACAGCTCGCCAGCATCAGCGCCGATCCCGTCAATGAAAATGGCAGTCCACCCCATTGATACAAGGCCCCCGACAGCAAAGTACCAAAAAAACGACCCAATGCATTTGCCGCATAGTAGAAGCCCACATCTTCTGCGGCTTTCTCAGAGCCAGCATAAGCAAGTATCAGGTATGAATGTACCGAAGAATTCACGGCAAACGCAAATCCAAACACACCCAGACCTGCAACGACTATCCACTGCAAAGGTTGAATCTGTAGTGTAACCACGGCTGCCAACATCGCAGGTACCAGCATCAACAAAAATGACCATAAGCGGGCTGCAGGCACTTCCGTAGTCAGACCATCCTCGCTACGACGTATAAATTTTGGTGCTAAGGCTTGCACCAAACCATAAGCAATCGTCCACAAAGCCATAAAAGTACCAACCATGGTGAAATTCCAACCCTGGCTGTACAGAAAAACGGGAACGCCCACCACAAACCATACATCTCGCGCACCAAATAAAAATACACGCGCACCGGCTAGCAAATTAATCGCACGACTTTTACCAAACAATTCTTTAAACGATTTAGACGCCTTGGCTTTACCCATCATCGCAGGTAGCGACCAAACAACCGCGACTAAAACAACGAATAACACGGCTGCCATCAACCAAAGTGAGCCACTAAAACCGCATTGATCCAACAGTAAGCCGCCGATAAAAAATCCCACGCCCTTCATGGCATTTTTACTACCGGTAAACCACGCCACCCATCGAAACAGTTGGCCTGCCCCGTCACCTGCGGTCAGTTTAATTGCTGATTTACTGGCTGTTTTAGTCAAGTCTTTTGCAACCCCACACACGCCTTGAGCTAAGACCACCCAGGCTACTGACATCGCCGCGGTCCACTCTGGCGACACCGCTGAGAGCAATAAGAACCCAATGATCTGCGTCGTCAAACCTACCATCAGCATACGAGCAATACCAAAGCGCGTCGCCAACCAACCACCGATCAAATTCGCAGCAACTCCCGCAGCCTCATACAACAAAAACAAAAACGACAAGGTAAACGGTGAATACCCTAATCGAAAAAAATGCATCAGTACCAGCATACGCAAAGCACCGTCGCTGAGCGTAAAACTCCAATACGATGAGGTAACGATCAGATAATTTCGAATACCACTGGACGACGAATTCATAGGATTTAAATCCCTACGTTTTGCATATGACATGCCAGATCAACCATGCGACAGGCGTAACCCATTTCGTTGTCATACCAGGCATAAATTTTAAGGAGCGTCTTGTCCGTCACCATCGTCGAAAGCGCATCAACAATGGCGCTACGTGTATCACGTGCATAATCGGCACTCACCAACGGCTTGATTTCATAGCCCAAAATGCCAGCTAATGATCCCGTCGCTGCCTCAGCAAATAACGTATTCACCTCATCAACAGTAGTTTCACGCTGCAATTCAAATACGCAATCCGTTAATGAAGCATTCAACACCGGATTGCGTATTTGAAT
>JBEGSP010000266.1:0-13302 GCA_041179845.1 Pseudomonadota bacterium | reverse complement strand
AAAGCTTAATGCGTTTGACGATACCGGCGCGATTGTCGCTGCTGTGACAACGTCGATACCAGAGTCGGCCAATAGTGGGCGTAATTGGGACTATCGCTATTGCTGGTTGCGTGACGCTTATTTTGTGGTGAACGCGCTGAATCAACTTGGCGTGACTGCCACCATGCAGCGCTATCTTGAGTACATCCTAAATTTGATTGCTGATTCGCGTGACATGCCTTTGCAGCCTGTGTATGGCATTCGTCGCGAAACGCAACTAGATGAATCATTGGCTAACAACTTACCTGGCTATTTAGCAATGGGTCCTGTGCGCGTAGGTAATCAAGCCTGGCGACAGGTACAAAACGATGTATTCGGTGCGGCCATACTCGCCAGTACACATGCATTTTTTGATTCGCGTCTTGAACGTCCAGCGGGTCGACAAATGTTTGCTGACTTAGAACGACTCGGCCAACAGGCGATTCGCGTTTATCAGCAAGTCGATGCGGGCATATGGGAATTGCGTGGCTCGCAACGCATACACACATTTTCATCGCTTATGTGCTGGGCCGCGTGTGATCGATTGGCGGCGATTGCAACGCGGTTGAATTTAAAGCAGCGAGCGGTGTACTGGTCTAAAGAAGCTGCGACCATACGTAAAGTCATCATGCAGCATGCATGGAATTCGCAATTAGGTAGTTTTGTTTCTACCTTTGATGGCGACAGGCTCGACGCAAGTTTGTTACTAATGAGCGAGCTTCAATTTGTTGAGCCCGATGATCCGCGCTTTATTGGTACGTTACGTGCCGTTGAAAAGCACTTGCAGCGCGGTGATTTTTTACTGAGGTATGACGAGGAAGACGATTTTGGACGACCCGATTCAGCCTTCATCGTCTGCACCTTTTGGTGGATTCTTGCCCTAGCTAATGTCGGTGAAACAACGCGTGCGCGAAAACTATTTGAAAACATACTTCGCTGTCGAAATCATCTCGGCCTACTGTCAGAAGATGTATCAATTGATGGCAGTGAACTGTGGGGGAATTTTCCTCAAACCTACAGCATGGTAGGTCTCATTCAATGTGCGACTCGCTTATCTATTCCATGGGAAAAAGCGTACTAGTACATCTGTCATACATTATTCCCATTCATCTTGCTCATAAAGCGACAACTATTTTAATAACTCCTACCTAGAATTGATGAAATTTCCTGTTACGTGAACACAGGGATGAATTCACCTGCTCGGTGACGACCTTCATCATTTCAAGGGGAGTTTTATGCATAAGTTATTTCCAGCGTTACTGCTGGGTAGTACATTTCTTTTTCCTATCGCATCTCAGGCAGAGGGCTCATATGTCAAATTAGGAGTAGGTGAATCGACGTATGCTGGCATTCCAAGTACGACAGGTCTTCCTATTGATTCGAATAGAACATCTACGGCTGGTTTCATCGCGTATGGTCGATCAATTGCCCCAAATTTTGCGGCTGAAATTGGTTATATTGATTTTGGCGCTGCTGATAAGAAAACTAGTCTATTTGGTGGCGATCTAGTTATCCTCGATCAACTTAAAACACAGTCATTTTATGTGGCGGGCGTAGGTGATGTGCCACTCTCAACCTTGGTGTCATTCCAAGGCAAGTTGGGTATGGTTATGCATCACACGAATACCTATCTTAGCCTTCCACCATTCTTAACCGAAAAAACAATGGTCAATAAAACGCGAGCCTTAGTTGGCGCTGGCTTCAAATTTAAGTTCTCCAAAGAAATTTCTGGTGTAGTGGAATACACCTACTTTGGTACGGTGGTCGATGGGTCAGAACTTTCAATGCTCTCGGCGGGATTGCTCTACCACTTCTAAAAGTTTTTTCACTGAGCTTTTTTGTGAATTTGCTTTCGTCGCAATCTGTCTATCTAAGTAAAACAAGAGTGTTGGGCAAATTACGTCTTATTTAAGCAACCTCGATTTGATTTCTAGGGTGATGCCTTCGTAGAATCGCGCCAGTAATTAGAGAGTCTCATAAAAGCATGAATGATTTTTCTAATGAGACTTTCTAAGAACGGTCTTTGCACACGTGTTATTGAGTTTGATTTACTTTTAAAGAGGAACTACGCATGAAAAATTCATTGATAGCTGCTTTGCTAGGATGTGTGTTAGCAGCTCCCCTGTTTGCTCACGCTGAAGATAGTTACGTATCTGTAAGTGTTGGAAATTCAAAATATGATTTGTCCGATATGGATAAAACCGCTACAGGTGTTGGCATTGCCTATGGCCAGTCAATCACGGATATGGTGGGCTATGAAGTAGGTTATGTACATTTTGGTGAAGTAAAACCAATTGATACTAAGCTTAATGCTCAGTCTTTTTATCTGGCAGGTGTTGGTACTTATCCTTTGAATGAAGCATTTTCGGTTTATGGCAAATTAGGTGCCACGGTCAATCACTACTCCGGTAATGGAAACAGCGAAACAAAAGTTCTCCCAATGTTAGGTGCTGGCTTGGGCTACAAATTTACAAAAGAATGGTCTGCTGGACTTGAGTATGTTTATTTTGGTGAATACGAAAGTTTAACAATGAGCATGTGGTCAGCCAATCTGCGTTATCACTTCTGATCAACGTAAGACGAGTTGACGGATCAAGTAAAAAGGCTGCGGTTACGCAGCCTTTTTTATTGCTCGTTGCGAGCGGAATTAGAGATGAAATCGCTACTGTCCAATACTTATGATTTTTGGCGCAACTCGTTTATGGCTTGTTTTAAAGCGATGGCAATCGCTGGATCGGCCGGTGTGTGTCCACCACGCTCTACCCAGCGCAGCTCGGCATGCGGCATTTCTTTGGCTAGCCGCAGAGCATTTTCTGGTGGGCAGATCAAATCATGGGTTCCATGGATTAGCACAGTAGGAATACTGCTAAGTGTGTTTGCGAGGGCGAGTAAATCGGCCTCGCTAGTAAAACAGCCATTTGATAAGTAGTGAGCTTGTAATCGGTACTTTGCGAGCGTGCGGGTCGGTACGGGTGATGAATCGTTGCCTCTAAGTTTTGAGGTAAGTTTACCTGCCATCGCTTGCATGACCGCATCTTCATAACGACTCCAGCGTGCCGCCGCATCTTCAGCGTTTTGCTGTGAACCGTGTAGTAATTTGTGCGACAGCGTTGCCAACACATTGCTTTGCTCGTTGTCTGCCCAGCCCTGCGTAAGGTCAGCCCATGCTTGCGGCACCATGGCGCATAGCGATTGAAAAAACCAGGTCATCTCGCGCGGACTGGTTAAAAAACTACCGCGCAATATCAGGGAATTCACGCGCGAGGTATGCGCACCCGCATACAACAACGCGAGAGTCGCTCCCCACGAGCCACCGACTACCATCCAATTATCAATACCCAGATGAGTACGGATTAATTCAATATCGGCGACCAGTTGATGGCTATCATTGTGTGTGATGTCGCCGTGTGGAGTTGATTGCCCCGCACCGCGTTGATCAAATAGCACCACGCGTTGATGATCGAGATCGAACCAGTCAAGCACCGTCGGTTGCGTGCCGCTACCTGGGCCGCCGTGCAGCACCACTGCAGCAGGTGCGTTGGGTTTGCCAAACTGCGCCAGATATAGGCTGTGGCCATCACCGGTAGAAAAATGTTGCTGGTCGAAGGCGCTGGTAGGCATGGATTGTTTGCGCAGTGTTCAGGCTAGAATGGCTTTAATTAAAAACATATGAGGTCGGTCGCGACAGCGTCCTGAACTCTTAAAAAATAGCGCTGAATGACGGAAATTCACCGTTTTCAGAGCAAGTAAGAGGAGACAATTATGCCTGTAACGCCTTCCATCCGTATATTCATAGCTTGCATTACGGCGCTAATCGATTCATTCGAGCTCGTTGATGGAGTGATTTTCCCTCGCGCTTCATACTGAGTTTTTGCAGTAAAGAGTAAGTAAGTTTTTATTTAATCCTCCTGAAAATCATGAAAATTCTTGTCCTTGGTTCTGCGGCGGGCGGCGGTTTCCCGCAATGGAATTGCAATTGCGCCAATTGTGCGGGTGTGCGTAACGGCACGATTAATGCCAAATCACGTACTCAGTCATCGATTGCGGTGTCTGCTAACGGTACAGACTGGGTGTTGATTAATGCCTCGCCAGATATCCTTTTTCAACTGCGCTCCAATCCAGCGTTACAACCAGCGCGAGCGATTCGCGATTCGGGTATTGCTGCGGTGATGGTGATGGATGCACAAATTGATCACATCACCGGCTTACTCATGCTGCGCGAAGGGAAAAAGAAATTGAATCTGTACTGCACAGATTCAGTTTGGGATGATCTGAATCACGGCCTGCCCTTAGCAAAAGTTCTGTCGCATTACTGTGGTGTTGAGCACCACGAGATCAAAGGCTTATCAGATGATAAAACGCGCTTTGATGCGATTGAAGTGCCTGCAGTAGCAGGAATTCGTTTTCATCCTATGCCATTAAAAAGCAAAGCACCGCCATATTCGCCGCATCGCGCTAATCCGCAACCGGGCGATAACAATGGTTTGTTGATTGAAAATACCGAGACCGGTAAAACCTTGTTCTATGCGCCAGGTTTGGGTGAGATTGAACCGCACGTACTTGAAGCGATGAAAAAAGCAGATTGCGTTTTAGTGGATGGCACAGTGTGGACTGGTGATGAAATGATTACTCTGGGTCTGACGCAAAAAACTGCCGCTGATATGGGGCATCTGCAGCTTTCAGGCGCTGGTGGCATGATAGAAGTGTTAGATGGTGTGGGTACGCGAAGAAAAATACTTATCCACATCAACAACACTAACCCTATTTTGAATGAAGACTCGCCGCAACGCGCACAGCTCGCGAATCACGGTATCGAAGTCGCTTACGATGGTATGGAGATCACACTATGAACGCACCCGTCACTATGAAAGAAACTATGCCTTGGAGTCGCGAAGAGTTTGAAGCTCAGTTACGCGCCAAAGGTAAAAATTATCATATCAATCATCCTTTCAATGTGCGCATGAATGAAGGCACATTAACCCCCGATCAAATTCGTGGTTGGGTGATTAATCGCTTTTACTATCAAGTGATGATACCGGTCAAAGACGCAGCGATTCTGTCGAACTGTCCAGATCGTGAAGTGCGTCGTAAATGGATAGAGCGCATTCATGATCATGATGGCTATGGCGATAAGCCCGGCGGCATCGAAGCATGGACGCGCTTGGGTGAGGCGACTGGCTTGTCGAGAGAAGAGTTATGGTCGTTAAAAAAAGTACAGCCGGGTGTGAAGTTTGCGGTTGATGCTTATGTTAATTTTGCGCGTAGCAAGCCGTGGCAAGAGGCTGTCTGTTCATCATTAACAGAGATGTTTGCGCCAAAGATTCATAAAGATCGCTTGGCAAATTGGCCGACGCATTACCCATGGGTTAAAGAAGAAGGTTTGGCTTACTTTCGCAGCCGCGTCATTCTTGCCGAGCGTGATGTCGAGCATGGTTTGCAAGTAACGCTAGATTATTTCACCACGCGCGAGCAGCAAGAGCGTGCATTAGAAATTTTGCAATTCAAGCTCGACGTGCTCTGGCAAATCTCTGATGCGATTGAAAAAGCTTACCCGTGAATCATCCAGAAAATACCTATGACTGATTTAACCGCAAAACCTAAACTGGCACGACTGTTTCGCATGCAGTACGAAGAAGCACAGGAGGCGTATGTGCTGCTCTATCCTGAAGGAATGGTGAAATTGAATCAAAGCGCCTCTGAAATTTTAAAGCGTTGTGATGGTGAGCGCGATGTACAAGCTATCATTGCGGACATTGAGCAGTCATTTAATGCCACAGGCTTAGAAAAAGATGTGACTGGATTTCTTGAAATTGCTATCGAGCGAGGCTGGATTGTCTGATTTATCTGTAAACAAACAAATACCGCCACCCCTATGGTTGCTGGCGGAGATAACCTATCGTTGCCCACTCCATTGTGTGTTCTGCTACAACCCGTTGAATTATGCGGAAGATAAAAAAGAACTCACCACTGATCAGTGGAAAGATGTGTTACGTCAGGCGCGCAAAATGGGTGCAGCGCAATTAGGTTTTTCAGGTGGTGAGCCTTTGGTGCGCGATGATCTAGAAGAATTGATTGGTGAGGCACATCAGCTAGGCTATTACACCAACTTGATTACATCGGGTGTGGGTTTAACTGAAGAGCGCATATCAAAAATGAAGGCGCTGGGACTCGATCATATTCAACTCTCATTTCAAGATTCAACGAAAGAGATGAATGATTTTCTCTCCAGTACAAAAACCTTTGATCTAAAAAATCGTGTTGCTAAGCTCATCAAAAAATACGATTACCCTATGGTGCTGAATGTAGTTTTGCATCGCTACAATTTAGATCATATCGGCCGTATCATCGAGATGGCGGTAGAGATGGGTGTGGAATATCTCGAACTGGCCAATACTCAGTATTACGCTTGGGCGCATGTTAATCGTGATCAGTTGATGCCATCGCGCGAGCAGCTAGAGCGCGCCGAAGCCGTTGTCAATGAATACCGCGCTAAATTAGGTAATAAATTACGCCTACTGTTTGTGGTTCCTGATTATTTCGAAGATAAACCGAAGGCCTGCATGAATGGCTGGGGCTCGGTATTTTTAGCGGTAGCAGCGGATGGTTCGGCGTTACCTTGCCATGCAGCGAAAACGCTTCCAGGATTAAAATTTCCGAACGTTGCTGAAGAAAAGTTAGATGACATTTGGTATCGCAGCGATGCATTTAATCGTTATCGCGGCTTTGAATGGATGAAAGAGCCATGCCGTAGTTGCGCCGATAAAGAAAAAGATTTTGGTGGCTGCCGTTGTCAGGCGTATGCATTACTGGGCGACGCTGAAGCAGCCGATCCCGTTTGTGGCAAATCGCCGCATCATGATGATGTGAAAAAAATCGTGTTGCATGCGCGCACTGCTGCTGCGCAAGAGAAGCCTTTGATTTACAGGAATGACGCTAATTCAGTTAAGTACGCAACCATCCCGATACGAGATGCGCGAGATACAGTAATTTGATTGCAGTGGGCTATAGATAAAAAGGCGGATTATCATCCGCCTTTTTTATTGAGCTTTGCTATCGTGATTCAGGAATGTGAATCAGGAATTTGATTCAGCTATAAATTTTTCATATCCCCGTGCGCGTAGTTCACATGCAGGGCACTCACCACAGCCATATCCCCATGCATGCAAGGTACCGCGCTCGCCCAAATAGCACGTATGCGTTTCTGTGCGAATTAATTCGATGAGTGCAGTGCCGCCTAATTTATCGGCGAGTGACCAAGTGGCAGATTTATCCAGCCACATTAAAGGCGTTTCCAGACGTAGGGTTGATTGCATACCCAATTGCAAAGCGTTTTCAAGAGCCTGCAAAGTATCGTTGCGGCAGTCGGGATATCCCGAATAATCCGTTTCACACATGCCACCTACTAGCGTATTGATACCACGACGATAAGCGAGTGCGGCTGCCACAGTTATAAACAATAAATTTCGACCGGGCACGAAGGTGTTTGGCAAGCCGTTGTCTTGCATAGCGATTTTCGTGTCGCTGGTTAATGCCGTATCCGAGATTTCACTCAATACGCCCAGATCGAGCATGTGATCAATGCCCAGTCGGGTATTCCAATCAGGATTGAGCTGTCGTAGTGCGTTACTAACGATAGGTCTGCGGTCAAGTTCAATGCGGTGCCGTTGTCCGTAGTTAAAACCTACGGTCTCTACATGTTCGTAATGTGAAAGAGCCCAAGCAAGGCAGGTTGCCGAGTCTTGTCCACCAGAAAAAAGTACCAGCGCAGAGTTACTCACTTCTTTTGTATCCTTTCCAGCGTCTGCTCAATCGTATCGCCATTCGCTTCTGAGAAGCGTATACGAACGGGCAACCAATCCATACTTTGCGCTAGCCAGATATCAACTTTGGGTGCATTGGAATGCTCAGCAGGGAGATGCACTAAATGAAGACTATCGACCTCGCCCAGCGCGGTGCGTAAGCGTTGTTTGCCGTCAACGGTAAACGTCCAGCTTTCACCTCCTCGATGTCCAATCACGAAAAACTTCCATGGTGAACCATCATTAAACCGTGTCGGTGTTGCTCTGACCATGGAGATTAGCTGCCACAGTACGCTGATACGATCTTGTTCTCCACCTTCGAGTTTTAGTGCCGCCGTATCACCAGGAAAAATAATGCTACCTGCCTGACGATCGAAATTCACCGTAGTAGGATCTTTGCGAAATCGCTTGGAATAAAAACTGGTAGGCAGCAAGTTACGACGCTCAATACTTCCTTCGCTTCGCTCTGAGAGTAGTAATCCAATCAATGGACTGCGTGTGTCAAATTGCAGACGATACCTGGGTGAATTGAATTGCCAGTCTATCGTGCCATTACCCTCAAGCGATAGGCCGTGTAGGTCGGCACGAATAAGGTATTCCAATTTAGCCGAAGGGGGTGGATTAATTTTTTCTTGAGCATGAGTGAAGGTAGCAAACCCCAACCACAAAAAACTCACTAATGTTGATAGTAATAATTTTTTTTTCATTTAAGCACTACTTCTTTTGAATTTTTTCTAATGTCATGGTGAGGTTTGCACCAGCGCGATTGGCATACATTATTTTGACTGGATACCATTCTTTGTCAGGTGAGAGCCATAAATCAATTTGGTAATCAAAACTACTTACTGTGGGTGTTAATGAAAAATGCCAAGCGCTGATAGTTCCGTCTGTCAGCGTCAGGCTTTCTTTGCCACTCACTTGTACACGCCAACGGTCAGCGGCCTTACTGCCTGCTATGACGGCTTCAAACATCAGACCTGGCTCTAATTTAGTAGGATCGCCATGTGCTATTCCCACCAGTTGCCAGATCACGCTACCTCGATCTTGTTCTCCACCTTGTATTTCATAAGTATGAGTCGAAGCAGAAAAACTAATAGTTTTACGCTCACGTACAAAATGCGTTTGCGTCGCTGATTTGCCTATGCGTTTTTCGAAATACAGGTCAGGCAGTATGCCAGCTTTACTGAGCTGCCCGCTGCTTTGGTATTTAAGTAGCGACAGTAGTAATGCACTAGCTTCACCTTTGATGGTGTAACTTTGTCCATCGTGTTGCCATGCGATGTTGCCGCTACCGGATAGGCTGCGCGTCCCTTGAGCGGCTAAGGCGCTGTAACGTAATTCGGCTGACGGCGGAAAGCTGACTTGTTCGAATAAAAAAGGCGACGCATTGGCTTTGAGTGTCGTCGCGGCTTCAGGTTCAGTTTTTTTCTCTGGCGTGTCATTCGACAAGCTGGAATTTACCGGTGTCGTGGTTGCCGTTACATTTCCATCCGTGCGAGCCTGAGTGGTGGATTCGTTGTTGGGAGCACTGTTGGCACTGTTGGTCGTATCCGCGAGGGGTGCTGTTGTAGCAGCAGGAGGTACTTCTTGCACGGTGGCGGTTTCTGGAGTAACCGGTGTTGGTGCGACGGGAGAAATTTTTTTAGGTGCTTCAGGCGAGGGTCGCTCAGGAACGGATGGCGTTGGCGCACGTAAAGATATCTCTACCGGCTCATTATCGGCGTCGAGTAGCCGCATAAATTCTAGGCTGTCTTGCGCCCACTGTATAAGTAAAAGATGGGCTATAACAATCATCACGATGACCCCGAGCGGGATCCAGAGCTTTCGATTTGGCGGCCAGAGTGACGACAGTGAAGAGCGCATTCCCATAGTGTTAGTGTAATGCGATCACTGGTGATACGTTAGTGTTGGTAACAGTTTTAAACATATAGCAGTAAGGCTTAAGGTCTTTGAGGCGCATCTCTTAGGGTAAGAATTTGGGGTGCCTGACGTCACCAATCTGATACTCTCTGAATATCTAAGCCAACCAGCCGTCTAGTTTGGCTGATAACTAACTTAGTCGGGAGAGCTCATGTCAGACAATCAATTCGGCGCGCCAGGAGCGGGTTCGATGAATGATACCTTGGAGTTTGTTCGAAATTTCTGGGGTTCGATGAAAGTTCCCGGGATGACTATGCCTTCTATGTCCCCCGATGATTTAAATAAACAGATCGCTGATCTCAAGGCGGTCGAGTCGTGGCTGCAGATGAACATGAACATGTTGCGCGGCACGATACAAACGCTAGAAGTACAAAGCGCCACACTGACTGCGCTGCAGTCTATGAGCGAGAGTTTTGCTAAAGCGACTAGCCCTGCAGCAGCGGAACCCAAAGCGGACAAGCAGGCATCAAACACTGCATCGGCCAGTAACAATGAGGCCTTCGATAAAATGCCGAGTCCGTCTGACTTTGCGGCGCATATGGCTAACCCGACCGCTTGGTGGAATACGGTTCAGCAAAACTTCTCTCAAGCGGTGAATCAAGCGATGGCGCCTGAGCATAAGACATCGGGCAACACTTCTACAGCCGCAAAAAAAACGGCGCCCAGAAAGCGCAAAGCTCCGACTAAAAAATAAAGTTTTTTTAGTTACGCGCCATGCGCTTTAGGCCGCGCATGAGCGCTCCAAGCACGGGCAGTTTTTCGTAGAGCTCTTCTGCAGCATCCCAGTAGTCGCGATGAAATTCTACGCGCCCATCATTAGCAAATCGGAGGTGGGTGGCGCCGCGTATACATTGTTCATCAGCCGAAAATCGCTTCATACGAAATAAAAAATCCCAGGTTAAAAATGCCTGTTCTTCTTGAAGTATATGGCCTGTCACTACAAATCGTGGCCCGTCGACCTGGGTGAACATGTGAGTAAAGATAGAGGCTATTTTATCGATGCCACGAACTTCATTGAAGGGGTCTTTGAAATAGGCATCGTCGGTATAAAAACGATCGAAATGATTCACGCTATCGAGCGTGATGTGATTAAAAAAATGAATCAGTGCTGTTAGATGTTCCTGGTGATTCATAAGCCAGTCACCTTATGTATGAGATAAAAATACCAGCGATAGGGTAGTAGTCGTGCCAAGCGTAACCAATTAGTGAAACGCTTAGGAAAGTGAATGTGAAACTGCCCACGCTCCATGCCCGATAGAATTTCACGCGCCGCTTCGTCTGCACTGATTAAGCCCGGCATAACAAAATCATTATTGGCCGTAGCAGGGGTTTTTACAAAGCCTGGGTTGATCAGATAGACCGCATTGCCACGTCGACTCAAATCAAAGTACAGCGACTCACATAGATTGATTAATGCAGCTTTACTTGGGCCATATACCAGCGCTTTCGGTAAGCCAGAAAAACCTGCAACCGAGGAGACTATGCCTATGCCGCCATAGCTTTGCTTAAGTAAAGACGGCAGCACGACATCAATACAATTAAAAGTACCGCGTAGATTGATATCCAGTACCTGATTAACAACAACCATGTCGATAGAATCTGCTCGCATTTCGTTGTAGACACCAGCGACGATGAGAACGATATCGATACCACCCCATGCTGAGAGCAGATGCTCATGAGCTTTTTGCACATCTGCATGCTGAGTGATATCTAAGGGTAGCACTAGCGCCTGCAAATTATTGTCAGCCAGCGTTTGTAACGCCGAGGTATTTCGAGCTGACAAAGCAACCCGTGCACCTTTAGAGAGAAGTAATGTAGCTGTCGCTGCACCAATACCGGTTGAAGCGCCGATCACCCAGACGCGCGCACCTTTCCAATGGCGTATGCGTGGGTTCATCGCACCGCCGCGATCAACAAAGGCTGTTGCCGGCGCACTTGACGTCATTACTGCGGCCTCTTGTGAAAGGATAGGGTCACTTCACCCAAACGAAAACCGAACTTACTCATCACGGCACGGTTGAGCATGACTTGATCATCCATCAAATACATCCAGTCATCAAAATTCACGTTATAAACTTTTCCATCGACAGGCAAAGCTAAAACATAGTTCCAGTTCAATGCATTACCGCCTACTTGTCCATTGGCTTCGCCGACCACATCATCAGCGGTGCCGATATATTTTCCATCGGCCATTTTCTTCAAGGTCCAAACGCGTTTTTGTTTGGTGCCATCGGAATAGGTGAAGTCTTCATCCAGCGTGCCGGTATCACCTTGCCAGCTGCAATGAATCACTACCTTAAAACGCTTGATGACTTTGCCTGAGCGATCTTGAAACATACCCCAGGCATCAACCGTTCCATTGAAGTAGGTTTGCAGATCAAGTTTTGGAGTTTCTGAAGCGTATTCCGAGGGCGTCATAGTGGTTCCGCAACTAGTTAGTAATACCGCGATACAGAGAAACACTGTTCGCATCCATAGGTTGATCATGCGTATTCATCCTCTCAAAGTAGCGTTTCATCATCATTACACTTCTCTTAACGGGGCACGCCACAAAAGCGCAGCAGCAGCCAATTTCAGCGCGCATGGCAACAGCGCATAGGTGATACCTAGTGCGAATAAGCCCGATTCAGTTGGATGACCCGGTGTATACCCTAGGTAGTCAAGCAGCGGTAAGGCAATACCTGCGGCAAGTGCGAGATTCATTTTCGTCATCCAATTCCACAGGCCGAAGTAGGCACCTTCGCGTTGTCCGCTGTGTCCTGCAGATCCAATCACTCCGGCCAGCAAGGCGGGTGGTAAGGCGAGATCAGCGCCTAGTGCAGCACCAGAAAAAATACATATCGCTGCGAATGAATACAACGCGCCTGCGGCAAGCTGCCAAGCCCAAACAAACACTATTACCGAGAGCAGCATCGATAGTAGCCATGCACGTGCTTCACCTATGCGTTTGCTAAGCGTCGCCCATAGCGGTAACGCGAGAGCGGCAGCTGCGAAATATATAACCAGGAACAGACCTGCATACGGTGCTAACTGCAAACGATCGGTAGCAAAAAATAAAAATAACGTAGCCGGTATGGCGGCCGCGATGCCACTAATAGCAAACACTCCGAGTAACCAGCGAAATTTTGTGCTTTGTAGTGGCACGATCAGGGCGCGCCAATTTTCATTGACTGATGTAATGGTGTGAGCGCGTGGCGCATGACGAATAAGCAGCCAAGCGGTGAAGGAGAGTGCGAAAACAAAAGTCATGGATAACGCACTCATGCCAACCAGAGCCGGTACGGCGGCGGCGATCATCACGCCGACTAATCCGAAGCCTTCGCGAAATGCGGTTAGACGTGCTCGCTCGCCACGCAGTTGAGTCAAACTCGCGCCCCAGCTATTGTGAGCGATGGTGGCTAAGCTAAATCCCAGATACACCAAGCCAAGGCTGCCAGCAAACCACGCACTCAAGGTAGCAATATCACTAGCGATGTTCGCGGGTGGATGAAATAGCGCAAGGTAACCCGTGACAAGCAAAGGCAATGACATCAACACAAAACCTGCGTAACCGCGCGTAGCAGAA
>JBEGSP010000265.1:0-6533 GCA_041179845.1 Pseudomonadota bacterium | reverse complement strand
CGGGCCATCGATCATGATCTGCAGTGGTGATGCGATACGCTCAGGCTTACCTACGATGCCTGCCATACCGGGCGTCTTGCGTTGGTCTGGCTGTATCGTTACATCGAGCGCGTTTTCCCATTGCCTAACCGCGTGAGTCAGCATCAGGTTGGAGACCGTAAATCCGGTTAAACCTGCCTTGGGTTTAGCACCGCGACCGGTAGCACCCTCATCGCGAATCTCGCCACCGGCGCCCGTTGATGCACCGGGAAATGGAGAAATGGCGGTCGGATGATTATGCGTCTCGACCTTCATCAATATGTGCGTCAGCTCATCTGATGCACGATACGTACCGCCTTGATCAGCACGCGCATAAAACCGCGATACGGTTGCCCCTTCAATTACCGATGAATTATCGGAGTACGCCACCACCGTGCCGCGCGGATTGAGTTGATGCGTGTTCCGAATCATCGCAAACAGTGAACGCTCCTGCTTCTCACCATCGATGGTCCAATCCGCATTAAAAATCTTGTGTCGGCAATGTTCGCTATTTGCCTGCGCGAACATCATTAGCTCGACATCGGTCGGATTACGACCGGCGCGCTGAAATGCCTCCAACAGATAATCGATTTCGTCATCTGACAACGCCAAACCGAGTGTACTGTTCGCTTCTTCCAGCGCGGCTCTGCCACGCTGATTTGATTCTATGAAGGCTAAGGGTTGTGCGGCCAATTCCTGAAATAGGCCAACCGCTTGCGACGTATCGTGAATAACTGCTTCAGTCATCCTGTCGTGCAAGAGTGCACTGACCTGTTCACGCTGGTGTGCATCGAGTGTTTTTTTCTTACCCAGCAAGCCCGATTTAATTTGTACAAAATAACGTATGCCGCGTTCGATTCTATGCACCGCAGTCATGCCGCAGTTATGTGCAATGTCGGTCGCTTTGCTGGCCCACGGTGAGATGGTGCCAAAGCGCGGGATCACGACAAACTGCTCGCCTGATTCGTCACCGCTAAATGCCTCGCCATAGGTCAGCATGGCGGAGAGGTGCCGCTTGTCATCATCCCCAAGCTCGGCGGTGCTATCAATAAAATGACAAAAACGACTGCTGACACCAGTGATCGCGGGATCAATAGCTTTCAGTTGTGCTAACAGACGTTGAAGACGAGATGCAGACAGGGCATTTGAGCCCGGCAAAATGAGCATGGCGAAGAGGCAGTTGGCGAGACTAACCGGTCGAAATGACCGACGTTCGCGGGTTGGCAAAATAAGATGAAATTATACCCTGCGCTTCGCCCTCATTCGGGGCACCCTGAAAAATAGCTCTACCGACTAACGGCACCGCGATCATCAGCTGGCGTGCTATCGTCTTTCAATTAATTTCCCTTTTTAGCCGATCACTTCACCATGTCGACAACTTCGATTACATCGATCAATTCCATCACCACTGAAAACCGCCGCGAAATCGTGCAGCAAAGTCTGGCCATTGCGCGCGAATCCGAATCCGTCTACACCGCCATTTATGCCGAATCTGCTCTGGCCGCAGCTTCCCATGCGGATGTGTTGCGCGTGACCGGACAAACGCTCTCGCCTATCGCTGGTTTACCCGTGTCCGTCAAAGATTTATTCGATGTGGAAGGTGAAGTCACTCTGGCAGGGTCTATCACCTTACGTGACGCGGCTGCGGCGACCGCCGATGCCACCGTCGTGGCGCGGCTGCGCGCAGCAGGAGCTGCATTGATAGGTAAGACCAACATGACGGAATTCGCCTATTCCGGTGTCGGTATCAATCCTCACTTTGGCACACCGGGTAACCCAGCCGATCCTTCGCGTATTCCTGGCGGTTCTTCGTCTGGGGCGGCTGTGTCGGTGGCGATTGGCAGTTGTGTGGCGGCGATTGGTTCAGACACCGGCGGCTCGGTCAGAATTCCTGCAGCGCTGTGTGGATTGGTCGGTTTTAAACCAACAATGCGACGCGTACCTACGAGCGGTGCTTTGCCACTCGCACCGTCACTGGATTCGGTGGGTCCGATCGCGAGAACCGTCAGCGACTGCTTGCTGATCGATAGCCTGATCGCCGATCAAGCGCTCACAACTCACAAGCTTGATTTAGCAGGTTTACGTTTGGCTATCCCAGAAGATATTGTGCTTGATGATTTGGACGATTCAGTCGCTAAGGCGTTTACTTCAGCACTGTCAAAACTTTCTGCGGCGGGTGTTCAGATTACAGAAATCCCATTGCCTATGCTGGCTGAAGCTAAGGATCTGTATCTGATTTCGCCTTACGAAGCTTATCCCTGGCATAGAGAGTTACTTAGTAAACGAGCCAGTGAATACGACCCGCGAGTGGTAAAGCGCATCATGCTTGGTGCGGATGCAACCCAAGCCGATCGCGATCGCCTACAACAAACGCGTGGACAATGGCAGACGCGAGTTGAGCAAGCCATCGCCGGCTATGATGCGCTGGTGATGCCTACAGTTCCTATCGTGGCACCGAAGATCGATACGTTGAATGCTTCCGAAACAAACTTCTTTGAAGCGAACCGCCTACTGCTGCGCAATCCCTCCATCATGAATTTACTGGATGGCTGTGCGGTGTCGCTACCAATTCATCGACAAGGTGATCTACCGGTTGGACTGATGCTCGCCTGCACTGCCATGTCGGATGCGCATTTACTATCCATAGCACTTGCTGTCGAAAGTTACCTTGGTACGCAGTGACTGTTTATCAATGGGTTGAATTTCGTTCAGAGACATGACATTTTCAGCACGTCTGTAGATAACGTTGGGTAGGTTCTTGCCGTAACGATCCTTCATTCCATACGGTTTGTTTTGCAAATCGCGTGAACTATAAACAGCGACTACCTCATCGTAGCCACAGGCCAACCAATACTTAGCGGTATTTTCCATTTGCTGAACTGAGGTGGGGTAATACCGCGACGAACCAAAATTAATATAAACCCTACTCGGTTCAACCACATCGAAAAAAGCTTCACCGCCAATAATTCCGTGAGTCTTAATCAAACTGTGAACGGCAATACCACGCGAACTTTTTTCGCACTCAGTAAATTCACGCACGATGTGCAAGCCCTCCTCATCAATCACGTACAAGTACTTATAGGGTCGGTTGTCATACCCTCCGCATGCAACCTCTTTAAATCTGCCCAAACCGGGGCGCGTCGATTGCGTGTGCGGCTCCAAAATAAATCCATCGACTTCTAAAGGATTGCAGTCTGATGGCAATCGCAGTTTTCCTATACCGTGCAACACGCCCTGATGGACTTCTGCCTTCTGAACCAAAAACGATTCAATATCGCTTGCTGACATACAGACGACACCAGCAGGCAACGCAAAGCTTGAATTGCCCGGTGCATTCACTTCATTGGACGTTAGATCGAGCTTTTGCTGATTTTTTTCTAGCCAATCCTGCACATACGAGCGTAAATAGGGCGGCGCCTCTGCATAGGCATCAATGAATCGTCGTGATCTCATTTGCGGCGCTTGCGCAGAAATCTGCTTAGACGGATGTTTATAAGTGCGTTGAGCTCTCGGGAGCGTTCGTCGCGAGTGGGTCAGGTGGTGCGTGAGTGATCTCATGATGCTTTCTTCACGTCGTTTTTTCAGGATGAATAATGTGAATTTTTCAGACGCGACGATGAACCACGCATCCGAATGGTTTCTCTTTTTGCAATTTTTATGCCAATCACTCTTAATTTTTGTATCGACCAATAACGACGTATTTGGGTGGTTTATCGCGCTTCTTATGCCTGTTTACCTATTAATTACTGGATTACCTGCCCCAAGATGGGCGATCCTCGAAGCAGTTAGGTGCGTACTGCACCAGCACCGAACAAACTTCAAAGATTGTTTCCAGCAGGTTTTACGGATAACCTATAGAGGTTTTACATTTTCACGTGCAGTCATTTTGAAAAACGCAGGCGAAGACCTGCCCTACAGAGAGCGTTTTAATTCGCTACTGTTAGTTTTGTAGATATCTGGAGTCAAATGCGCTTAGCTGTAATCGGTGGCGGTGTCGTAGGTGTCAGTACCGCGTATTACTTGGCAGAAGCCGGGCACGAGGTCGCTTTATTTGAACGCTACGGTAACGTGGCTCAAGAAGCTAGCTTTGGTAACCTCGACTTAATGGGTCCGTCCGGACTCAGACTGTGGGCCACACCGGGTGCGCCTTCACGCATTTTTTCTATGCTGTTTCGACCTGAATCGCCATTGGCATTCAGCGCGCGATTCGAGCCCGCCATGTGGCGCTGGCTGAAACGTTCGATGTCAGAATCGGCACTCAGCCGTTTTAAACAAAATCAACAACGCTTATATCGCCTGGCAAGTTACAGCCAAGAGTTAATGCAGCATCTGGTGCAGACACGTGAATTAGATTTCCAGCAGCGGAACAGCATGATGATCATGTTTCGTACTGCGCGTGAACTTGAGATGGCGCATCCCTATATGGAGTTACTCGGCGAGTTTGGTAGTCGCAATGAATTACTCGATCCTGAAGCTGCTCGCTTGCTCGAACCTGCCTTATCGACCGAAACACCATTCCACTCAGCACTGCATGTACCGGATGACTGGGCAGGTAACTGCCCGCTGTTTGTGCGTCAACTCAAAACACTGTCACAAGATCTTGGGGTTGAATTTCATTTCAACAGCGAGATACAAGCGATTCGTCCTGAACTAGGTGGCACCACGTTGCAACTCGAAGGACGTAACGTCGATGTCGATGCGGTAGTCATTGCTGCGGGTAGTGACAGCGTTCGTCTGCTTAAAACGATGGGTATTAGTCTGCCGATTTATCCGGTAAAAGTATATTCAGCGTCGATGGCGATACAAGAGTTTGAACTCGCACCTCAAACCTCGTTATTTGATGATACTTATCGCGTGGGTTTGACCCGATTGGGTAAACGCATTCGAATTGCCGGTTGTGCAGAACTAGGCTCTTCTAATCTTGATCTGCATCACAAAGCCGTGAACACACTCGTCAAAGTGGCCGATGACTGGTTTCCGAATGCTGCGAACTATCGAGCAGCAAGCTTTTGGTGTGCTCCCACAGCAATGCTGCCCGAGGGCGTGCCATTGATAGGTCCAACTCGCTACTCCAACGTATTCGTCAATACCGGACATGGATCTGCGGCATGGGCGCTGGCAGCGGGCAGTGGCAAACTGATGGCTGACATGATCACTGGTCGCCGTACCGAAATCGATACCGACGGCCTGACTCTGACCCGCTATGGCGATCGCATGCGCTGATGCGCAACATACTCATCTGTACACCGTCGCTCAGATACGAGCGATAGAGCAAACGTCACTCGACCAACTACCTGCGGGAACCTTAATGCAACGCGCGGGCAAAGCCGTTGCTGATGCGACCCTTGCACTGCTTCCCAAAGACACCTCCGATCGACGCATACTGATAGCTGTTGGCCCCGGGAATAATGGCGGCGATGCCCTCGTAGCCGCTCTAGAACTCGCAACGCATGGCATAGCTGTCTGCATCGTTATGCCTGCACCACCCGCGCAGTTAGCTTCCGATGCAAGAATCGCCTTCGATAACGCCAAGAGCAAGCTTATTTCATACATCAAATTCAGTGATCTACTGAATAATCAACAATGGGATCTCGCCATCGATGGCTTGTTTGGTATAGGCCTAACGCGAGCGGTGCAGGAAGAATTTCGAGCACTGGTCAATTACCTAAACAACTTATCGTGCCCAATTCTCGCCATTGATGTCCCAAGTGGACTAAACGCTGATGATGGCAGTCTGGTGGGCCCAGAAGGCATCGCGGTCAAAGCGAGCACCACCATTAGCTTCATCGCTAACAAACCGGGATTACATACGCTGCATGGACGTGATTACGCCGGAGTGGTCATAGTCAATGACTTGGATATTCCGCGAAGCCTTTTTGGCGTACCTGTGGCAGAGCTAAATCGACCCGAATTGTTTACCTCATCGATGCATCCACGTGCTCATGCATCGCATAAAGGCAGTCATGGCGACTTATTCGTGATGGGCGGCGCTAGCGGTATGACGGGTGCGGTACTACTGGCCGCACGTGCAGGTGCGGTGACAGGAGCGGGCCGCGTATTTGCCGGTTTCTTAGACACTGCACCGCCCTTTGACCCCATACATCTGGAACTGATGTGTCGATCTGCGCAGTCATTAAATCCAACTCGTGGCGCCATCGTCGTTGGCCCGGGCATGGGTCTGTCGAGAGAAGCCAATGACCTCTTAGCACGCATGCTCTCAACTGACTTGGATTTGGTAATCGATGCTGATGGACTAAATCTGTTGGCAGTGGAACCTGGTTTACAACAACGTTTAATTCAGCGTCATGCAGCGACGCTGTTGACACCCCATCCACTGGAAGCAGCAAGGTTGTTAGAAATACCTGTTGAACAAATACAAAAAGATAGATTGAACGCAGCTAAAAAATTAGCAACTAAATTTCAATCCGTGGTGATTTTAAAAGGTTCGGGAACTGTCATTGCCAACCCCGAGAATTCTCTTGTTATCAATACGACCGGAAACCCTGCATTAGCAA
>JBEGSP010000264.1:0-4272 GCA_041179845.1 Pseudomonadota bacterium | reverse complement strand
CCAAGGTTGTGCCGGTGCCTGTGATTGCTAGCGGCGGCATGGGTAAGCTGACCGATGTCGCTACGGCCGTGTGCGAAGGCGCCGCTGATGCCGTCGCGATGGCCGACATCCTACACTACGGTCGAGCGACCGTGAGCGAGATCCGCGCCGCCGCGCGTGAAGCCGGCCTGAATGTGAGAACCGTATGAGCGAGAGCATCGTCACCATCGTCGACTACGGCAGCGGCAATCTGCTGAGCGTCGTCCGCGCCCTTGAGCATGTTGGCGCCACAGCGCGGCTGTCCCACGACCCCGCCGAGATCGAGAGCGCCGAGCGCCTGCTGCTTCCCGGTGTGGGCGCCTTCGCGGAAGGCATGAAGGGCCTGCGCGAGCGAGGCCTGATTGAGCCGATTCGTCGATTTGCCGCCTCGGGTCGGTCGCTGCTGGGCATCTGCTTGGGCATGCAGATGCTAGCGAGTGTAGGCGAGGAATTTGGCCAACACGATGGCCTTGGCATAATTCCAGGCCGCGTCGTACAGGTGCCCGTGTTTGACGTCGATGGAACAATACAGAAAATTCCTCATATTGGCTGGGCCAACCTGAGTCCCGCCATGCCTGGCGGCTGGGACGGAACCATACTCGAAAGCACGCGTGTAGGCACTTCAGTCTATCTCGTCCACTCTTTCTATTTTGAAACTGCAGATCCAGCCCACCGTCTCGCCGACTGTTTTTATGGAGGTCACCGAATAACGGCGGCCGTAAGAATGGATCAGATCATTGGATGCCAGTTTCATCCAGAAAAAAGTGGCCCCGCAGGAATTGAAATTCTACGTACATTTCTCAGAAACTAGAGTCATTAATAAATATATTATGAGTATACATATTATCAAAAAAGAGAAGGCTCCATCTAACCGTAATTTTGGTCTGCTGTTTGCTGGAGTCTTTACCTTTGTATCAGCTTTCAGTTTCTATCGTGGCGCCAACACTAACACCGTTTACGGATGGCTAACCGTCGGACTTGTGCTTGCTTTGATTGCGATTTCTGCGCCGGGTTTGTTAACTATGGTTAACAAGTCGTGGATCAAACTCGGCGACTTGATAGGCAAGGTCGTTAGCCCCTTGGTGCTGGGGATTATTTTCTTTTTTTTGATCACACCGATTGCCGTTATCAGCCGGCTGTTTGGCCGCGATGAACTGCACATAAAGAAGATAAATGTCTGTTCTTGCTGGATCGACCGGGTGCCACACGGACCTTCTGCTGACTCTTTCAAAAATCAATTCTGAAAATCTTATGAGCTTTATTAAAGAACTCTGGATATTTTTGCGCATACGCAAAAAACTCTGGCTTGCACCAATCATCTTTGTGATCGTACTTCTTGGAACTTTACTGATTGCCGCGCAGGGGTCAGTGATTGCACCTTTCATCTACACACTGTTCTGATCGCATGAAAATTCTGGGACTTTCGGCCTATTACCATGACTCGGCGGCCTGTCTGGTCGTCGACGGCGAAATCGTTGCCGCTGCACAGGAAGAGCGCTTCACTCGAAAGAAGCATGATGCGGCGTTCCCGTTCCATGCCATCAAATATTGCCTGCAGGAAGCCAAGATAGGGCCGGCCGATCTGGATTATGTAGTTTTTTACGACAAGCCCTTCCTGAAGTTTGAACGCCTGTTCGAAACTTACTTGGCTTTTGCGCCTAAAGGCTTCAAGAGTTTTGCAACATCCCTGCCTGTGTGGCTCAAAGACAAGCTCTTCCAGAAAAAAATGATTACCGATACGTTCAAAGATGCCTTCGGTAAGGAGATCGACTGGACTTCAAAGTTGCTGTTCTCAGAACACCACTTGAGTCATGCATCTTCGGCTTTTTTCCCATCGCCGTTTGAAGAAGCGGCCGTTCTGACGATGGACGGCGTTGGCGAATGGACCACGACCTCGCTGGCCATTGGTTCAGGCAATAAGCTCTCAGTCCACAAAGAGATTCATTTCCCACATTCGCTGGGGTTGCTGTATTCCGCCTTTACCTATTACACTGGCTTCAAGGTAAACTCAGGTGAATACAAGGTGATGGGGTTGGCGCCGTATGGTGAGCCAAAGTACACCCATTTGATCAAGAATCACCTGATTGACATTAAGGAAGATGGCTCATTCCACATGGATATGAGCTACTTTAACTACTGCACCGATCTTGCGATGACGAACAATAAGTTCGCTGATTTGTTCGGTGGTCCTGCACGCCAATCGGAAGGTGAACTCACTCAGCGCGAGATGGATCTGGCCGCCTCGGTTCAGGCCGTGACTGAAGAAGTAGTCATAAAGCTTGCCAAGGGCATTCGAAAATCTACCGGCCAGAAAAACCTCTGCCTGGCGGGCGGCGTAGCTCTTAACTGCGTGGCAAACGGCAAGCTGCTGCGCGAGAACGTGTTCGACAATATTTGGGTACAACCCGCATCGGGTGATGCTGGTGGCGCCATTGGCGCAGCGCTAGGCGCTTACCATCTAATGCTGAACCAGCCGCGCACGGTGAAATCTGGCGATGCGATGAAGGGTTCGTATCTGGGCCCGGTTTATGCACAACACGATATTGAGCAGCGCCTGAAAGCTGCTGGCGCTGTGTTCACCGTGGTTAGCGAAGATGACATGCTCGCCGCGACAGCGCAGGCTCTAGTAGATGGCAAGGCTGTGGGTTGGCACCAGGGTCGGATGGAATTCGGCCCCCGGGCGTTGGGCGCCCGTTCGATTATCGCTGATCCGCGCTCGCCATCGTTACAGAAGCAATTGAACCTAAAGGTGAAGTATCGCGAGTCATTCCGCCCGTTCGCGCCCAGCGTCCTACGTGAACATGTGAGCAAATGGTTCGATCTGGAGGGCGATAGTCCCTACATGCTGCTGGTAGCCGATGTGCACAAAAACAAGCAGGTTATGATGACCGCAGAACAGCAGAAACTTTTCGGTATCGACAAGCTGAATGTGCCGCGTTCAGAAATTCCGGCAGTAACGCACGTTGATTATTCGGCACGTATCCAAACAGTACATGAAGCAACCAATCCGAAGTACCACCATCTAATCTCCAAGTTCTACGAATTAAGCGGTTGCCCGGTGATTGTGAACACGTCCTTCAATGTTCGCGGCGAACCTATGGTGAATACGCCAGAGGATGCCTTCTATTGCCTGATGGGTACGGAGATGGAGTTCCTCGCAGTGGGTAACTGTATCCTGCGCAAGGAAGACCAGGATTCGGCACTGGTCAAAGACTATAAAAACGCTTACGAACTGGATTGATTGTGTGGCATAAATTTCGACGTTTTGGAGTGGTTCTTGTTCTAAATATCATTTGGACTTTTGTAATTGTTGCTCTAGTTGATTTTGTAATAACGGCTTCGTATTTTCATCGTCACGCATTGAGTTATAAGACAGACAAAATAACTTGTTCAAGGGCTCTTACGGGATATGGTTATTGCCCTTCGATAACGCAATTTCTTTTTATGGATATGCGTGATCGAATTTTTCCTGTCATAAATTTTATTGACTCAGATGGACGGTCTGCGTACAAGAATTCCAAAAAACATTCGGAAGTTGCCAATAAGGGAGATATATTCGTTCTTGGTGATTCATTTATACAGGCAGACGAACTTTTTATTGAGGAAAGGTTTGAGCACTTTTTGCGGGAAGATGGCTATAACGTCGCTGCTTTCGGTTATTCCAGCTGGAACTCATGGCAGTTTGAGAAAATTGCTGCACAATTGCCGGTTAAACAGGGAGACCAAGTGTTTATTTTCTCGATGACCAATGATTACACGCCATCTTACGAAAGTTCTACAGTGAAGTCGTTGGTTAAATTCGTGGATGCTAAAGATGAGGATCGCCCGTTACCGAATCGTTCCTTTTTAGCGGATTATATAAACCAATCTTTTTTCGCTAATCGCATTTTTCCCCATGTGCGCAGCATTTTAAATGCCTGGAGTGAGGGAGATGTAGAGGTGAAATCTCCAAAATCAAATGTGTTGTTTAAATCAAATGCTCCGGCCTGCAAGTCAATTGCGGGTGACAAGGGAACAACTTCTGATCAGATGCTTGACTATCTCATGCTATCCCAAGGCCCTGAGTGTTGGACTTCGGCGGTGCGAGAGAGTGTTGATTTAAATATCGAGATGTTGCGTAAAGTGAAGTATGCTTTGGAAAGATATGGGGCAAAAGTACATATTCTTATGGTGCCTGCTGGATGGGCGCTGAAGAATCAAAATACCGTTGGGCGGATTGCTTCACCATACAGTTTTCCACATGGAGTTGAGGTA
>JBEGSP010000263.1:0-13307 GCA_041179845.1 Pseudomonadota bacterium | reverse complement strand
CGTCCATCTTGTTCACCCCATGCGCCTAGCACTTGATACTCATCTACCGACACAATCAGTTTATTCGGCCACTCACGACGCACTGATGCGCGCTGCACCCAAGGAACCATTTCAAACGCATTACGAACTGCTGCTAAATCAGCAGTGAAAAAATTTCCACGTATCCGAGGCAAAGCTGCACTACGTACCGTGGCCGCATCGACATACCGTAACGGCCCCTCGTTCGCGCCTTGTACCTTCACTACGCGCAACTCAAACATAGGCTGACGCGCCACCCATTTGTAGCCTGCATACAGCACGCACAAAACCAACACGCCAAACAAGGCGCGAGTGATTCTGTTCAAAGTGCTGATGTCATGCCACATGATTCATTAGTTCCTATTTCTTATTTTCTTCGATTGCATTAAACAGCCGGCTTCCAATCCTTCGATTCCCTCAGATCAAGTGCCGCCATACGCAAAATCTCTACACATAATTTTTCATACGGTACACCTGCTGCTGCTGCCGACATCGGCACCAAGGAATGACTGGTCATACCCGGCGAGGTGTTTATCTCTAATAAAAATGGCTGATTGTCGGACTCACGCACCATCACATCGGCTCGTGCCCACCCACGACAACCTAAGGTTCTGTAACTTTGTAATACGAGTTCTTGTATCTGCTTTTCTTGTGCGGGTGGTAGTCCGCTGGGGCAGAGATACTGCGTCTCATCTGAAAAATATTTGTTTTGATAGTCGTAGTTGGCATCCGGCGCAACGATACGGACAACCGGTAATGCACGCGCTGCATCGGCATAGCCCATTACTGGACACGTTAATTCCATACCGCTGATGAACTGCTCAGCCATGACGGCCTTATCGAATTTCGCTGCCAAGGCATACGCCGCCGGTAACTCATCCGCCGACTTCACTTTGGTGAGTCCCAGCGTTGAGCCTTCGTGTGCAGGCTTAACAATCAAAGGCAAACCCAAGCGAGTGGCAATCGCTTTCCAATCGCTATCGGCATTCAACATCACAAAATCAGGTGTCGACAAACCGCTGTGTAGCCAGACACGCTTAGTCATCGCTTTGTCCATAGCAATCGCCGAAGCCAACACGCCCGGACCGGTATACGGAATACCCAACTGTTCAAGCGCACCTTGTAAGGTGCCATCTTCACCATAACGGCCGTGCAATGCGATGAAAACGCGATCAAATTTTTCTGCCGCCAATTCCGCCAGCGAACGCTTAGCGGGATCGAAAGCATGCGCATCAATCGCCTGATCTTGCAGCGCTTTCAAAACCCCCGCACCCGACATTAACGAAATATCGCGCTCTGCTGAACGACCGCCAAACAACACGCCGACTTTGCCGAATTCTTCTCTCATCGCTGCGCTCATGCATTCACCTGTGTAGTCAGCTGTTGCAAAGCGGCAGGCACATTCGAAATTGAACCAGCGCCCATGGTCATCACGACATCATCGGGCTTGACGACTTTCAAAAGTATTTCAGGCATCTCTGTAATATCTTCTACAAAAATCAATTCTGTCTTTCCAACTACCCGTAATGCGTGCGCCAGTGATCTACCATCGGCAGCAGGTATAGGCTGCTCACCTGCGGGATACACATCGGCCAACACCAATACATCGACGGTTGAGAGTACTTTGACAAAGTCTTCAAATAAATCACGGGTACGTGTGTATCGGTGCGGCTGAAATGCAAGCACTAGTCGACGCCCAGGAAACGCACCACGCGCAGCAGCGATCGTGGCTGCTGTTTCTACCGGGTGATGACCATAGTCGTCGACTAATGCAAATGTTCCACCCGTAGTCAATGGTAGCTGTCCATGCTTGGTAAAACGACGTCCCACGCCTTTGAATTCGCGAAGTGCCTTTTGTATATCTTTATCAGCGACGTCTAATTCGCGCGCAACTGCAATCGCAGCACAAGCGTTTTGTACGTTATGCATCCCCGGCTGATTCAGATGAATCAGCAGAGGCTCATAGTCTTTTTGTAAAACAGTGAATTCCATATGACCATTCACCGCATGAGCATCAACCGCACGCACGTTAGCTTCTTCATGAAATCCATAAGTCATCACCATCTTGGAGATGAACGGCATGATTTCACGTACGTTTTTATCATCAAGACACAAAATAGCGACGCCATAAAAAGGCAAGCGCTGAGTAAATTCAATAAAGGCTTGCTTGAGTTTGGCAAAGCTATGATCGTAGGTCTCCATGTGATCAGCATCGATATTGGTGACTACTTCAATCACCGGAGACAAATTAAGAAACGACGCATCAGACTCATCGGCTTCAGCCACAATGAAATCGCCCGACCCTAATTTAGCGTTGGCACCCGCGCTGTTAAGACGACCTCCAATAACAAACGTAGGATCAAGACCACCTTCAGCCAAAATACTGGCAACCAAACTCGTCGTGGTTGTTTTGCCATGCGTGCCGGCGATAGCAATACCGCGCTTCAAACGCATCAACTCAGCCAACATCACCGCACGCGGCACAATCGGAACATGGCGCGCACGCGCTGCAATCACTTCAGGATTATTCGCTTGCACTGCTGTCGATGTCACAATCGCATCCGCACCATCCACATTTTCAGGTGCATGACCAATACTAATAGACGCACCTAGCTCGGCAAGGCGACGGCTAGCAGGGTTGCTAGATAGATCAGAGCCCGATACGGTGTAGCCGAGGTTAAGCAATACCTCCGCTATGCCGCTCATACCGGAACCGCCAATGCCTACAAAGTGTATGCGTTTAACTTTGTGCTTCATTTGCTTCCTAATTTCTCAATAATCTGGGCGATTGATTCATTCGCCTCTCGCTTACCGTTTGCATACGCTGCTTCGGCCATCTGTAGACAACGCTCGCGCGTAATCGTTTTAATTAATGAGGCCAAAGCTTCGGTATTTAATTCTTTTTGTGGCTGATGAAATGCAGCCCCTATCTGAGCCATCCACTGTGCGTTGTCTCGCTGATGCGATGTGGTCGATGCGATAAACGGCACCAAAATACTTGCTACACCAGCCGCACATAATTCAGACACCGTAATCGCACCGGCGCGACAAATCACTAGATCTGCTTGCGCATAACGTGTGGCCATATCGTCAATAAAATCGACCAGCTCGGCTTGCACACCGTGTTGTTGATAAGCCTGCTCTAATGCGGCGATGTGCTGACGACCAGATTGATGAACTACGCGTGGTCGATCGCCACTAGCTATCAATGCCAATGCAGCAGGGATCGTCTGATTCAAAATTTGCGCACCCAAACTTCCGCCGAGCACCAAAATAGTCAACGGACCCGTATGCTCGGCATAGCGAGCTTTAGGCGCTGGCAGCGCGCTGATTTCGCGACGCACGGGATTACCGGTAACTTGGATACGGGTGTCTGATTCGCTATTTTTAGTCGCGAATCCAAACAATATTTTTTTCGCAAACGGTAATAAGGCTTTGTTAGACATGAGCAGCGCAGCATCGGCATTTACCAGAGCCAGCGGCACACCACATAGTTTGGCCATCACACCGCCGGGTACGGTGACATAACCACCCATGCCAAGAACTACATCGGGTTTACGTCGACGCATGATGGCAAAGCATTGAACAAAACTGTTCAATAACTTAATCACGCCCATCGCACTGTGCAACCAACCCTTACCCCGCAAACCGCTGAAATTGATGGCGTCGAAATCCACACCATGACGCGGCACGATGTCAGCTTCCATACCGTGCGTTGTACCTAGCCAGGATATTTGCCAGCCGCGTGCGCGCATGGTGTCGGCAATCGCTAAGCCAGGGAAAATATGCCCGCCTGTACCCGCAGCCATGATAAGAAGATGACTCATGCGCGACCTCCGCGCATCAGTACTCGATTTTCGTAATCGATACGTAGCAATACGGCTAATCCTATGCAATTAATCACCACACCGGATCCGCCGTAACTCATCAATGGCAAAGTTAAACCTTTAGTCGGCAGCAAACCGAGATTAACGCCCATATTGATGAAAGCTTGCACGCCTATCCAAAGGCCTATGCCTTTGGCAACCAAACCTGCAAATACGTTATCAACAGCGATCGATTGACGTCCGATATCAAATGCACGTCGCACTATCCAATAAAAAGCGAAGGTCACGAGCAAGACCCCAGCCAATCCCAGTTCTTCACCAATCACCGCTAACAGAAAATCGGTATGTGCTTCAGGCAGGTAATGCAGTTTTTCTACGCTGGCACCTAAACCCACGCCAAACAATTCACCGCGACCAAACGCAATCAATGAATGCGTCAACTGGAATGCTTTTCCTAATGCGTTTTCTTCCGTCCATGGATTGAGATAGGCGACCATACGCTCGTAGCGCCAAGGTGAAATCAAAATGATGGCAAAAAATACAGCCGCTAAAACGCTGATGATTCCACCAAACCAAATGATATTGAACCCACCTAAGAACAGGATACCCATAGCGATACAGACCACCACGCCGAATGCACCTAAATCAGGCTGCAACATCAGCAAGCCACCACACAAACCTGCAGCAATCGCCATCGGCAAAAAACCTTTGGTGAGTTTGTGCATGTATTGTTGTTTACGCACGGTGAAATCAGCGGCGTAAAAAACCATCATCAGTTTTAATATTTCTGAAGGCTGCAGACTAAATCCACCAAAGCCTATCCAACGCCGCGCACCATTGACGCCTTTTCCGACGCCGGGGATCAATACCATAATCATCAGCACGAGAGCCAACATAAATAGGAAGGGTGCAGCGCTTTGCCATTGCTCGATTTTTACGCGGAAAGCAAATAGGCCTGCAATCAGTCCTATGATGACAAACATCGTTTGCCGCATTAAAAAATGATGATTTTTATAGTTCGCGTATTTAGGCGAATCTGGCAATCCTATCGAAGCCGAGTACACCATCACTACGCCCGTCAGTAACAAAAGCAGTACGACCCAGACTAAGGCCTGATCGTATTCAAGCATGCTAGAGCGCTGCCCCAATGGACTATCGCTGCCAGCATCAGCATTACTATTCCATGGAAGCGTTAGCCTCATGCGCTGATCTCCCCATGCGAGAGACCGATATCACGCACAGCATCACTAAATACTTGAGCGCGATGCGCGTAGTTGGTAAACATATCGAAGCTGGCACATGCGGGTGAAAGTAAAACTACGTCACCTTCAACCGCTATTTCAGCAGCGCGCTCGACTGCTTGCTCCAACGTCCAGCAATCGACGAGATCAATGCCTGTATCCGCTAATGCAGCGCGTATTGTTGGGCCATCTTTACCGATCAACATAACGGCACGTACATAACGCGCAACCGGCTTGGCCAATGGTGCAAAGTCTTGGCCTTTACCATCACCACCGGCTATCAAAATTAAATTCGATTTAGCGTCGGACCCTAATCCATTGAGAGCAGCTATCGTCGCACCCACATTGGTACCTTTGCTATCGTCGATATAGTCGACACCACGAATGGTAGAAATCGCTTCCACACGGTGGGGCTCACCTTGATACTGTCGAGCAGCGTGTAATAGCGGAGCCAACGGCAGGTCAATAGAACGACATAACGCCAAAGCAGCTAATACATTGCTGGCATTGTGTAGGCCGCGTATCTTTAGTGCGTCTGCTGGCATCAGTCGATTAATAAAAATCTCAGCCGGCTCTTTATGCTTACCGCGTTTTTTCTTTTCACCGTCATCGTCGGTACTAATACCTTGCACCAACCAGCGCATGCCATGCTCTTCGACTAGTCCAAACGCATCAGCTTCTGTCGGCGCGTCGATACCAAAGGTCGTACAGGGAGCATCGCGCACGATCATTTTCATTACACGCGCATCATCACGATTCAACACACGAATAGTTTCTGGACCAAAAATGCGCTCTTTGGCTTTGGCGTACTCGTTCATGTCGCCATGCCAATCCAAATGATCTTGCGAGATGTTTAGTACCGTAGCTGCATCTGCGCGCAAAGTGTAGGTGCTGTAAAGCTGAAAGCTGGATAACTCAAGTACCCAAACATCAGGCAAGGTATCTGTAGTAACTGACTCGCGTAATACATCGAGTGCAGCGGGACTGATATTGCCAGCGACTTTGACGGACAGACCCGCAGCACGACACAGTTCGCCTGTTAGACGTGTGACAGTTGTTTTACCGTTGGTGCCGGTAATCGCAATTATTTTTGGATGATAAGCACGTCGCTCTTTAAGTGCGGCGAGTGCTTGAGCGAACAATTCAATTTCGCCCCAAACAGGAATATTTTTTTCCTGAGCAGCAGCCAATATTGCTGTCAGCTCATTTAGAGGCGACAAGCCCGGGCTAAGAATGATGAAATTAATATCGTCTAATAAGGCGGACGTAAACTCACCGGCAGTAAATTCTGCTGTAGGAATGTTTTCACGCAGTGTTGCTAAACGATCTGGAAATGCACGCGTGTCGGCTACGCGCAGGCGCACACCAGCATCGGCTAGCCAATGTGCGATTGCTAGACCCGATTCACCGAGTCCCAGCACTAATGCGTGTTTACCTGCGTAGTTCATTTTTATATGTTCGTTTTATTTTTTACGAGTTAGCGTAGCTTTAACGTCGATAATCCAAACAACACCAGCATCATGGTGATAATCCAGAAGCGAACTACCACTTGCGTTTCTTTCCAACCTTTTTGTTCATAGTGATGATGCAATGGCGCCATCAATAAGACACGTTTGCCCACGCCGGTTTTCATTTTGGTGTATTTGAAATACGCAACCTGCAACATGACTGACAAAGTCTCGACGACGAAAACTCCACCCATGATGAACAACACAATCTCTTGACGAACGATGACAGCAATCGTGCCTAATGCACCACCCAAGGCCAATGCACCAACATCACCCATAAAGACTTGCGCGGGATACGCGTTAAACCACAAGAAAGCCAAGCCTGCACCTGCCATCGCGCCGCAGAAAATTAATAACTCACCTGCACCGGGTATATGAGGAATTAATAAATATTTTGCGTAGGTCGCACTACCCGTCAAATACGCAAAGATGCCGAGTGCGGAGCCCACCATCACGGTTGGCATGATGGCCAAACCGTCCAAACCATCCGTTAGATTGACTGCATTACTAGTACCAACAATAACGAAATAGGTGAGCGCAATAAAACCCCACACACCTAATGGATAGCTGACGGTCTTAAAAAACGGAACGATCAAATCTGCTGTGGGCGGCAATTCCATTGAAAAGCCCGACTGCACCCACGACATAAATAATTCAAGAACAGCTGTATTCGTTGGGCCCGAAACAGAAAACGCCAAATAAAAAGCAGCAAGCAATCCAATTAAGGACTGCCACATATATTTTTCGCGTGAGCGCATACCATTTGGATCTTTGTAGACTACCTTGCGGTAATCATCGACCCAACCAATCACACCGAATCCCAAGGTCACAATCAAAACGGGCCAGACAAATCGATTGGTCCAATCAATCCACAGCAACGTTGAAACGCCGATACCTATTAATATCAATACGCCACCCATGGTTGGCGTTCCGGATTTCACTAGATGTGTTTGCGGTCCATCGGTTCGAACTGCCTGCCCCACCTTTAACGTAGTGAGCAAGCGAATCACAACCGGTCCAAACAATAAGCCAATCATCAACGACGTGAGCGTGGCAAAGACAGCGCGGAAGGTTATGAAGTTAAATACCCTCAATGCTCCGAGCTGATCTTGAAAATGTTGTGCTAGCCAGAGCAGCATCTCAATGACCTCCTACCGAAGTGCCTGTCAGGCGTTCTACAACGCGTTCCATTTTCATGAAGCGTGATCCTTTGATCAGAATGCTCGCATTAGACGAGGTATGGCCTAGCTCGTTATTCAATGTATCGACGTCATCAAAATGACGTCCTGCGCTACCAAAAGCAAGACTGGCATGACGCGCTAAGGTACCCAACGTAAATAGCTGATCAATGTGACGCGTGCGTGCATACGAACCAATTTCTTCGTGAAACGCTACGCCTTCAGAACCCACTTCGCCCATATCACCCAATATCAATGTGCGCGGTGATGGCGACATGGCCAACACATCAATCGCGGCACGTACTGAATCGGGATTGGCGTTGTAGGTATCGTCGATGACTAGTGCACCGTTCGCCGCATTCTTGCGTTGCAAGCGCCCCGCAACAGGAACGAAGGCCTGTAAGCCACGTACGATGCTGTCAACATCAATGCCGACAGCACGTGTTGCGGCAAAAGCCGCTAAGGCATTGCGTACGTTGTGCTCACCTGCTGCGGCGAGCGATACGTGTACAGATTGGCCATTCACTTGAATTTGCAAATCGCTGCCAAATACTTTCGGCGTCCATTGGCACCACAATGCAGCGCGCTGATCTAATCCAAAAGTGATGGTTTGTTTTTTATCAGCATACGATTGCCATAACGCCGCATAGTCATCATCGGCAGGAAAGACCGCACAGCCATTACCTGATAAAGCAGTGATTACTGCGCCATTTTCTTTGGCAACTGCTTCAACGCTTTCCATAAATTCTTGATGCTCACGCTGGGCATTGTTGACTAGGCCTACCGTGGGCTGAGCGATCTCTGCAAGTCGTGCAATTTCACCAGGATGATTCATTCCCATTTCTATGACTGCAGCACGATGCGCACTCTCTAGCCTAAACAAGGTGAGTGGTACACCGATTTCATTATTTAAATTGCCTTGAGTTGCAAGATAATTATTTTCACCAAATGCTGCGGCCAAAATCGACGCAATCATTTCTTTAACGGTGGTCTTGCCATTACTGCCAGTGACACCAATCACAGGAATAGAAAATTTCTGTCGCCAGCCATTAGCAATCTGACCTAATGCATAACGCGTATCGGATACCACGAGTGCCGGTAAATTCAATCCTTCAGGAATATGCTCAACAACTACAGCGGCTGCACCTTGCGCACTCACTTCGTGCAGAAAGTCATGCGCATCAAATCGCTCACCGCGCAGCGCAACAAATAAATTGCCTTGACCAACTTTCTTGCTATTGGTCGACACACCAACGAACGAAGCTGGTGCTGTTATGCGCGCACCAGAAATCAAGCTCACTAATTCAGAAAGGCTAGCGTGCATCAATGCCCTCCGAAACGTGTAGCGCGAGTGGCCAGTGCCAACGCAGCATGATCGGCATCACGAAAAGCGAGTTTCTTACCTTTGATCTCTTGATAATCTTCGTGACCTTTACCGGCGATGAGTACGACATCATTTTTTCCTGCATGGCGTATAGCCGACAAAATCGCCTGAGCGCGATCTTCAATCACCTGAATTTTTTCAGCAGGCAAACTTCCACAACCACGAATCATTTGTTCAATGATGTCTGTCGGATTTTCGCTGCGCGGATTGTCACTCGTAATAACAAGATGATCCGCAGTTAAAGCGGCTTCTGTCATGTGTGGTCGCTTACCCGGATCACGATCACCGCCACAACCAAACACACACCACAACTGTCCGTGACGCGCATCGGCGACTTGGCGTAATGTTTGTAGCGCTTTTTCGAGCGCATCTGGAGTATGCGCATAATCGATTACTGCCAACGGCCCCTCTTGCCCACCCAACTGCTCCATTCGGCCAGGTACAGCAGTCAAGGATTCCATCTGACGCACGACGCTATTCCATGACAAACCACGAGCAAGCAATACACCAGCAATCGCCAACACATTACTTACGTTAAAAAGGCCTATTAATTGAGTTCGCACTGCACTCGACCCAAAGGGTGAGGACAATTGAAAATTCGTTCCGTGCTGGCTAACCCGAATATCGCTAGCAGAAAGTACAGATAGTTGATCGTGCCGCACACCTTCAACGCTATACCCAATAACATTGACGTCAGAATGATTGCGCCGTAACTTCGTTAATAGACGCACGCCCATAGGATCATCTAAATTAATGATGGCATGTTTTAAACCGGGCCAATCAAACAAGGCTGCTTTCGCCGCCTCATACGCAGCCATGCTGCCGTGAAAATCTAAATGATCGCGTGTGAAATTAGTAAATACAGCGACATCGATATGCAATTCATCGAGTCGTCCTTGAGCCAAACCTATTGATGAGGCTTCAATTGCCAGCGCTTTTGATCCACGCTGCTTTTGCTGTGACAAATGTCTAAACAATTGCACTGGGTCGGGCGTCGTCAATCCTGTTACTTCGAATTTATCGATCTCACCATTGCGACACTGCGAAATACCCAACGTACCGATCACTGCTGTTGGCATTCCTTCACGCGACAACGCTTGGCCAAGCCACTGTGTACATGACGTTTTTCCATTGGTACCTGTCACAGCAACACTGAACATATCTGCATCAGGCTGGCGATACCATTCGTGTGCGATACGTCCTGCCATTTTTGCCAGCTCTGGTACACCACAATGCGCGATAGTCCACTCAGGATTCCAATGAAACTCATCACTCACTTCGAACAGTATGGCTTTAGCGCCTGATTCAATCGCTTGCTGAATATGCTGACGACCATCACCTGACTCACCACGACACGCAAGGAAAATATCGCCGCGCGTAATCCGACGTGAATCGAGTGACAAGTTCGCATCTGGTGCAATCTCATGCAGCCAGCGCGTCACATCGATGACGTCGATTACGGCGTTCGTCATCACATACTCTCCGCGATAGGTTCAGCTGGCATGATCACATTACTCACACTCGCGTCAGGTGGCACATTTAGGGATGACAACGTACTCGCTGCAACGCTTGAAAACAAAGGCGCTGCGACCAAACCACCGAAATGCTTACCCGCACCCGGCTCATCAATCATGACGGCAATGATGATGCGCGGATTTGACGCTGGCGCCAGGCCAACGAACGAAGCTACGTACTTGTTAACGTAATGACCGTTTTCTAATTTGTGCGCAGTGCCTGTCTTACCTGCCACACGATAACCTCGTACTTGCGCTAGTGGCGCAGTGCCGCCGGGGCCTACAACTAATTCCATCATGTCGCGCATTTGATGCGCCGTTTTATCGCTGATAACGCGCTGAGGAGCTGGTAACTGCGACACTTTTTGAAACGACAAAGGAATCATCTCTCCATTGCGCGCAAAAATCATGTACGAACGCGCTACTTGAATCAGTGATACCGAAATACCATGTCCGTAGCTCATGGTCGCTTGCTCAATCGGGCGCCACGTTTTGTAGGGCCGCATTCGACCCGCAACAGCCCCGGGGAAACCAACCCGCGGTGGCTGCCCAAAGCCGACAGCACTAAACATGTCCCACATCTGACGCGGCTCGAGCTTTTGCGCCATTCGAACTGTACCTACATTCGATGATTGCTGAATAATTTGCGACACCGACAATGAGGCTGCGTGCTGATGCGAATCACCAATCGTCGAGGGGCCTATCGTTAATTTTCCTGGCGTGTCTAAAATTGTGCTGGGGGTAACCAGACCTTTTTCTAATGCAAGTGCGACCGTGAAAGGTTTGAGTGTTGAACCCGGTTCATACGTATCGGTAAATACACGATTACGCAATTGCGCACCGGTCAATCCAACGCGGCTGTTAGGGTTGTAGGTAGGCATATTCGCCAAAGCGAGCACTTCGCCAGTCTTAACATCTATAACAACGATGCCACCTGCTTTAGCTTTATTTTTTTCAATCGCTTGCTGCAAATGAGTAAAAGCGATGTATTGGATTTTGCTGTCAATGGATAAGGTGAGATCACGTCCATCTTGAGGCTCACGTAACAACGCTATGTCATCGACAACTCGGCCCAGATTGTCGCGAATGACACGACGACTCCCCGTAATGCCACCCAACGTCGATTGTTGAGCCAGCTCCATACCTTCCTGGCCTTTATCTTCGACACTAGTAAAACCGAGTACGTGCGCCGCAACTTGACCGGCGGGATAAAAGCGTTTGTATTCTGGTTTGGTATGTATCCCTGGAATATCGAGTGCGAGTACTTGATCAACTGCTTCAATTTCTACTTGCCGTTTTAGATAAACAAAATTGGAATCGGATTCAAGTTTTTTCTTGAGTTCTTGCGAACTAATGTCGAGTAGCTGCGCTAATTTTTGTAATTTTTCAGGCGATGCATTAACGCTGTCTGGCACTGCCCAAATCGCTTTGACTGGAAGCGAGGTCGCCATCACTTCGCCATTTCGATCGAGAATTTTTCCGCGTACTGCAGGTAAATCGAGTGTACGTGCGTATCGCGATGCACCTTTTTTCTGCAAAAACTCAGTCGACACGGCTTGCAACCAAAATGCGCGGGCAGCCAGCGCCACAAATGCAGCGAACAACAAAAACAGCGCAACGCGTGAACGCCAAGCAGGTAAACGTACAGCCAGTACAGGACTAGCCGCAAATGCGACGCCTCGAGCAGCTGCTTTTCTGCTGGGCGCTCGCACTATTTAGCTCCCGCGGTCAGGTATTGTGTTTTACCGGCGCCAGGTGAAGACATACCGAGCGATGTACGCGCTAAGGTATCTACACGCGCATGTTTGGCGAGCATGGATTGATCTAACTGCAGCTGCGACCATTCGGTCTCTAATTCTTTCTGACGTAACTGTGAGCGTTCGAGCTCAATAAATAATCGGCGCGCCTGAAACTGCGAGTTCACTAATAAGAGCGCGCAAATCATCAACAAACTGACTAAGGATAAAATCGTACGATTACTCATGAGCACCCCCAGGTGCTAAACGCATAGCGCAACGCATGACGGCTGAACGTGATCGGGGATTGGCGGTAATTTCTTCTTCTGAAGGTTTGACACGGCCGAGTAATTTCATAAGCGGTGATGGCAAATCAACGGCACGAACTGGCAAGCGACGATGAGGCTGCGGTACGTTGGCTTTGTCCGCCATGAACCGTTTAACGATACGATCTTCAAGTGAATGAAAACTTATCACCACCAATCTCCCGAACGGTGCGAGACGTTCGTATGCCTGATTCAAACCTGCTTCCAGTTCTTCAAGTTCCTGATTGATGAATATCCGTACAGCCTGAAAAGTCCGGGTGGCCGGGTCTTTCCCTTTTTCACGGGTCTTGACGGCGCTAGCCACGAGTGCTGCAAAGTCTCTCGTGCTGACGAGTGGCTCGACTGCCCGGCGAGCAACAATCGCCTTTGCAATCTGAAAAGCAAACCGTTCTTCCCCATAGTCGCGAATCACTTTCTCCAGGTTTTCCTGAGTCGCTGTTGCCAGCCATTCAGACGCCGCCATGCCACGCGTGGTATCCATGCGCATGTCGAGTGGACCATCCGCACGAAAACTAAAACCACGCTCTGCTTCATCAACCTGAGGTGAAGACACACCCAGATCAAGTAACACTCCA